>JALZAW010000003.1 GCA_030948155.1 Candidatus Dormiibacterota bacterium
ATGGTCCGCTGAAGCGGTCTGGACTGACCTCGCGAACACCCTCGCCTACGGAGCCGTGACGGCGCTCGCACTGGCTCGGCTGGAGCGAGTCAAGGCGAGCCGCGACCTGTGAGCGACCAGGGCGCCTACCCGCCGATCGGAGACTACGGGTTGATCAGCGACGGCCGGTCGGCTGCGCTGGTCAGCCGCCAGGCCTCGATCGACTGGTGCTGCATGCCGAGGCTCGACTCCGGAAGCTGCTTCGGACGCCTGCTCGATTGGGAGCGGGGCGGCTGTTGCTCCATCCAACCGGACGGCGCGGGTTTCAGCTCGTTCCGCTCTTACATCGAGGGAACCATGGCGCTCTCGACCACGATCGCGAGCGCGGGCGGTGAGGCCCGGATCGTCGACTGCTTCACCATCCCGCACGGACGGCCGGACTCTGCCTCGCCACGGCTGCTGAGGGTGATCGAGGGCATGCGCGGACTGGTGAGGCTGACGCTTCGGATCTCACCCCGCTTCGACTACGGCCAGGTCAGGCCCTGGCTGCGCTACCACGGACGGAAGCTGCACACCGCGGTCGGCGGCCACGATGGACTGCTGATCGCGACAGATCTCGAGCTCGACCGCGTGTCTCGGCATGACCTGGAGGCCTCGTTCACGGTGGCCGCCCAGGAGAGGATCCGGCTTTCCATCCAGTACGTGGCGCCCAGCGACGCGGGGTCGGAGAGCCCCGCGCGGCCCTCGCCGGATGAGCTGGACGGGGAGCTGGAGGACACCCTGGAGTGGTGGCGGAGCTGGTCGGCGCAGATCCAGATGGGTGGACGCTACCGGCCCGGGGTCGTGCGTTCCGCCTTGGCCCTGAAGGCGCTGGCGAACCCCCGCACGGGCGCCATGGCGGCGGCGGCGACGACCTCGCTCCCGGAGGCGCCAGGCGGCTCGCGGAACTGGGACTACCGGTTCAGCTGGGTCCGGGACTCTGTCTTCAGCATCCGCTCTCTCTCCGCGGTCGGCGCCTTCGAAGAGGCGGGCGCATTCCGCCGCTTCATCGAGATCAGCGCCGCGGGGGCGGCCGACGACCTCCAGATCATGTACGGGATGGGCGGTGAGCGGCGGCTCACCGAGATCGAGCTGCCCCTCGAGGGCTACCGCGGCGCACGCCCCGTTCGCATCGGCAACGCGGCCTTCGAACAGCGGCAGCTCGACGTCTACGGGGAGCTCGTCGAGCTCACCTGGCGCTGGCACGAGCAGGGGCACTCGCCCGACGACGACTACTGGCGGTTTCTCGTCGACCTGGTGGACGCCGCGGTCGAGCGCTGGCGCGAACCGGATAGAGGGCTGTGGGAGAGCCGCGGCAAGCCGCAGCACTATGTCCATTCCAAGGTCATGCTCTGGTCCGCCGTGGAAAAGGGTCTGCGCCTGGCAGAGGCCTGCCTGCGGCAGGCGCCCGTGGCTCGCTGGCGGAAGGCGCGGGACGAGATCCGCCACGCGGTCGAGCACGAGGGCTACGACCAAAAGCGCAACACGTTCGTGCGCACCTTTGGTGGCAAGGATCTGGACGCTTCTTTGCTGCTGCTGCCCGCCGTCGGGTTCGTGCCCTACGATGATCCGCGGATGGTGGGGACGGTCAATGCCGTCAGAGAGGAGCTTGACGAGGGCGGACTCATCCTGCGCTACCGGACCGAGGACTCCGGAGACGGACTGGAGGGCCGCGAGGGCGCCTTCCTGGCCTGCACCTTCTGGCTGGCCGAGTGCCTGGCGCGGCAGGGCCGCCTGGAGGAGGCCAGACGCGCCTTCGACCGGGCCGCGAGCACCGGCAACGACCTGGGGCTCTTCTCCGAGGAGTTCGACACCGAGCACCAGGAGATGCTGGGCAACCTTCCACAGGCCCTGACGCACCTCTCCCACATCGCGGCGGCCGTCGCGCTCCAGAGCCTCAGCTCAGGCGAGGGGGCAGGGTCCGGGGAGGCTGCGTCATAGATGGAGCCGGCATTGCGAAGCCTGAGCAGCTCGCTCTACACCGTCCCCACCGACCGGCCGGAGGCAGACGGAACCTTGAGCTGGGATCACACCACGATGCTGGTCGTCGAGCTCGAGGCCGAGGACGGGTGCCGCGGCATGGGCTTCTCGTACACCTCACCGGGAGCCAAACAGGTCGTCGACCTCACGCTCCAGGAGTCACTGAAAGGCGTCAACGCTGATGACGTCGGCGCCTGCTGGACGCGGATGGTCGCGGCCGTCCGCAACATCGGAAGGCAGGGCGTCGCGGCTTCGGCTATCTCGGCGGTCGACGTCGCCCTCTGGGACATGCGAGCGCGGCGCAGAGACCTCCCGCTCTTCAAGGTGCTGCCGACCTTCAGGGACAGCGTGCCGGTATACGGGAGCGGCGGCTTCACGACGTACTCCATCGACGAGCTGAAGGCCCAGCTAGGAGGCTGGGTGAGCGAGGGGATTCCGCGGGTCAAGATGAAGATCGGACTCGGGCTGGACCGCGACATCGAGCGCATACTGGCCGTCCGGGAGGCGATCGGGCCGGCTCCGGAGCTCTTCATCGACGCCAACGGCGCCTACTCGGTCAAGGAGGCCGTCGCCCTCGCCCGCCGAGTGGAGCGCCAGACCAGCTACTTCGAGGAGCCCGTCTCGTCAGACCATCTCGACCAGCTGGCCGAGGTGCGGAGCTCGATACAGCAGCAGGTGGCGGCTGGCGAGTACGGTTACGACCCCTGGTACTTCAGGGACATGCTGCGCGCCGAGGCCGTGGACATCCTTCAGGCGGACGCCACGCGCTGTCTCGGTATCACCGGGTTTCTGATCGCGTCCAACCTCGCGTACTCTCACGGACGGCTCTTCTCAGCTCACACCGCGCCCTCGATTCACGCCCACGCGGGGTGTGGAGTACCCCAGATCTCTCACGTCGAGTACTTCTGGGACCATTTGCGGATGGAGCAGATGCTCTTCGAGGGCGTACTGATTCCGCAAAACGGCGCCCTTCTTCCCGCCGAGGACAGGCCGGGCCTTGGGCTCGAACTCAAGGCGGCGGAAGCGGAGCGATATCAGGGGCGATAGTCCGGCAGCGGGTTCGACACGGACCGCCCGCCCCCTTTGGGAGGTCCGACGCGCTTTCCTTCGATCAGATCAACCGAATGGCTGCCCACTCGACAATCTGCGGTTTCCCAGGTCCCGCTTTGAGGCTGGCCACGCCAAAGCCTATCCTCCAACGTGAGCAATGGCGGTTTTCTCGACGAAGGGTCTGCTGTAGCAACCAAGACCGGAAACGGAGACTCCTCGACTACCAGCATTTGCGACAGCAGGAGCAGGGAAGGCCAGTGCCGACATGCCTCTCTCCAGTCCCCCTGACGATTCTGGCCTGACGCCTCAGCGCTCTGGAACGAAGGTGAACCTAAGGAGCCGCCGTCATTGAGCGTGGGCATGCCTCCCCTCGCTGTCTCCCGCCTCGGGGACGGCGTCCATCACCTGCAGCATCTGGCGGCCGCCGGTGCTCAGGGAGCGGACGACCGGCACGGCAACCAAGCCCAGGAAGAGCAGGTTCAAGATCGTTGTGTACTTCCGGGTCGGCACCGCCTGAGCGAAGTCGAACGGGTGATGGGCGGGCACCCAGCCCAATGCTTTGAAGGCGTAACCTTCTCCAAGTCTACGCGGTGATCGGAGAAGTGATCGGTGGGGTCGAAGCTACCCGCGAGCCGGCGCCCGCTCGCCTGGCTCACACTCCAGGATGCGAGTACGCCTCGCAGGAATAGGAGAACTCCTCTCGCTTAGGGTATGCGATGTTCAGCAGCCACTCCCGCCGGCGGCTCTCTGGCAGCCCGACCGTCGCTCGCTGCAGTTGTGGAAGATGTGGGCGACGTCGTGGACGACGAAGTCGGCGAACGGCCCCTGCTGCTGAAAGTAGGCGGCCGAGACGTAGCAGGTGGTCTCCTCGCTCAGGCCGACGATCCGCTGCGCATCAGGCGACAGCAGCTCGGCCCCAACACGGTCGAAGTACAAGTTGGCGAGGTTCCACGCGGTGTGGTCCCACGGCGTTTCCCAGCAGAGCCGTTCGATATTGCTCTGGACGACGAAGATCACGGAGCGCTCGACCGCGGCGGCGACCGCCCTTCGCTCCGAGGGAGGGAACAGCCCCCCGCACCCGGCGCGCGATTCGCGGGCGGACCAGCGCCTCTACCTGGTCTTCTGGCACAGGAAAGTGCTTCCGGCCCAAGCCCAACCGGCCGACCTCGACGACGAGCGCCGAGCGCAAATCGCGGCGCGCCTGAGCAGCTCGATCGCTCCAAGGAGCCAAGCCAGGCGGCATGGTAGGGATCGGTTTCCCCGCTACACAGATACCGGTCGACCTCCGCCGCCAGGCTGGGCGAGGCGGAGGAGTTCAGGGTCGCTTCGCCCGCCTCCATCGCTCCAATTCTCGCCTCGGCAGGCAGCCGGGTGGAGCGCGGTTGAGTCGGGGAGCCGCCCGGACAGTAGGGCAGGTCCGGTTGATGAGAAGGTGGCAAGCGTCTCTTAGGTTCCCGCTTCAAGGCCGCCCTCCGAAATGGGACTGGGTTCCCGACCCCGCCGGCAACATCGCCGGGGCGGGCTGAAACCGCCAGCCCGAGAGCGTCAGCCGTGATCGACGAGCTGCTCCGCAAACGAGGCTAGGGCCAGGCGGCAGCCGGCCGGTAGGCGGTGGTCAGCGAGTAGGTGACGGCGATCCCGGCCCCCGTGTGCTCTTGCCACTCGACGCCGTAGCCCATGGCCGTGAGCCGGGCGAGGTCCTGCGTGAGTTCCCAATCGCTGGGATAGACCTCGTAGTGAGTGAGGGGCCAGCCGTCAGACGCGACCCACGAGCGCTCCATGGCGTAGCGCGCTCGGTCCCGCGCCTCCATGGCCTGCCGGATGCGTCGCTCCTCCCGCTCGCCCGCCGTCACCCACCACTTGAACCAAGCGACGAGCCCGAGTAGGACCAGGCCGCCCCAGAAGACCACCGACCCCCAGAAGAAGACCAGCGAGAACGCCCGATCCATCGTCCCTAGACCTCCGAGACCATCGTCGTTCAGCCCGACCAAATTGTCCAGTTTGGTCGGCTCCTACGCGCGCACGCACGCGCGCGGCTTCGGGACCGATGTTCGGGAATTTGGTCCGACTGATCGACTAAATTCCAGCGAGGGTCCATAGTTCCCCCGGCCGGCCGGCCGCGCCGGACCGCTGCCCGCTGGTGATCCGACGGACCTGGCCGCGGCTCTCCAGCCGCCTCAGCCGTTCGTAGACGGAGGTGCGGGCCTGCCCGGTGAGCGCCGCGAGCTCGTCGCGGGAGGCCGTCTCCGCCCGCCGTAGGGCCTCCAGGATCGCCGCCTCCGGCTCCTCGGGGAGGTCGTCTTGCGAGCCCTCGTCCAAGGCGCTCACGACCCGCTCCAGGGGCTCATGCGTGACAGCCAAGGAGGCCTCATCGAGGCGGGGCCGCAGCTCCCGGCAGTCGGCGACAGCGGCCCGGACCGCGCTGTCGGACATCCAGTAGCAGCGGGCGGGCACGGGCTCGACGTGCTGAGGTGGGTCGAAGATCACGAAGGTCCCCGGCTCCCGGAGCAGGCGATCGGCCCGCCAGCCCTCGCGGACCAGGCCGGCGCCGAGGATCATGTCGGCCTCACGGGTCTCTGTCACCCGCATGCAGATCCGGGTGTGGAGCTGGCCCCGCAGCGCGACCCCGCTCTCGTCGGCGGATTCGAGCTGGCGAGCGCTCGGCCGTTGCGTGGCGACGATGAGCTGGACGCCCGGAGCCCGGCCGAGGCGGGCGATGCGCTGGACCAGGGAGAGGCCCTCGTCGCCGAGCTCCGATATCTCGTCGACCACGATGAGGAGCAGGGGCTCCGTCTCCATGGGCTGCCATCGGCGAGCCCGACGGCCGGCGAGGAGCCGGGTCCGGGCGTCGAGGGTGCGGTTGGCAGCCGCCAGCAGGAGCCGCGCCTCCTCCGGCGTGGTGGCTAGCCGGTCAAGGACCGGATGCCAGGGGGCCAGCTCCATCCCGCCCTTGAGGTCCACGCCCCAGAGCACTAGGTCTCTACAGCGGGCCAGGCTGCCGAGAGCGACATTGATGAGGCCCGACTTGCCGGAGCCGTTCACCCCGGCGATGAGGACATGGCGCTGGCGGTCGGCCTCCCACAGCCGCAGCTCGACCCGGCGATGATCCTCAAAGAGGCCCAGCGTCACCGGCTCCGTGATCGTCGAGGTGCCGGAAGCCGGCCAGGCGATCGGCTTCGCCAGCGGGTCGCGCTCGACGACACGGAGCGTGCAGTGGTCAGCCCGGGCGGCGTCGGGCAGGACGCGCACGGCCCCCGGCCGCACCCGTAGCGCGCTCTCTAGCCTCGGCAGCTTGGCGACCAGGTCGGTGCTCGTCTGGCCTCGAACGCGGTTGAGCTGGAGGCGCACGGTGAGGCCGCCCTGATCGCGCTGGAGGCCGACGACGGCCGAGCCGGAGAGGCCGAGGCCGTCGGCCAGCTCCGGCCAGTCCTCGATCAGGTCGGCCGTCTCAGCTCTCCGACGCAGCCATCTCTTCCACAGCCGGCGCCCCGCCAGGAAGCCAGCCAGGCCGAGGAGGGCGGCCAGAGCGATCAGGAGGCCGATCTGGAGCCGGTGCGCGGCGAAGTAAGCGAGGGCACACCAGACGGCCGTGTGCCAGCGCCAGTAGGCATAGGCGGCGACCAGGAGGCCGCCGACGAAGTAGAACATCGGCGGCGCGAGGAGCGGCCGGAGCAGCTCGTCGATCCCGCGCTCCAGCTCCCGGTCGAGGTTGCTCAGAGGACCAGCCAGCCCGCGGGATCGGTCGAGTCCTGGACGGACATGGCGCCCACGTCGACCTCGAAGTGGAGATGCGGCCCGGTTGAGTAGCCGGTTGAGCCCTCCCAGCCCAGCAGGTCACCGACCTGGACCGGTGTCCCGTCCTGAACCGCCGTGGCCGACATGTGCGCGTAGCGGATGAAGACGTGTCCGGGGGCCGGCGTCGAGGCCTCGACGACCACCTCGTTACCGAAACCGCCGCTCGCCGCCACCGGGAAGACGTGGGCCACGCCGGCGACGTCGACGTTGTGGATCAAGGTCCCGTATGGGCAAACCAGGTCGATCCCCGTGTGGAAGTGCGCGTATCCGTGGGCCGCCGGCTCCAGGCTAAAGCTGGTCGGGCCGTAGGGCTGGGAGACGGGAGGATGCGGGCAGCTCGGCCCGAGCGGATTGCCAGGGGTCGCCGCGCCGGAGACCGGGACAGCTGGCGGCGGAGCGGAGCTGGAGGCGGCGGCCGGCCGCGCCGCGAGGAGCACGACCGGCGCCAGGAAGAAGAGAGCGGCGAGGCTCGCCAGCATGAGGAGCGCTGCCAGCGCGATCCCGCCGCCCCACCAGCGCATCGTCAGCACGCCAGCGCCCGGACCAGCAGGTCAGGGTGGTGGAGGCCCTGGCAGTGGTCGAGCAGCTCGCGGACCGCCTCGACCTCCAGGTAGACCAGTTCGAGGACGTAGCCCTCGAAGGGCTGCTCATTGTTGAGCAGCCGGCGGAGCTGCTCGTTGCGGCTGCGCACCTCCTCGACGTGGTCCTCCAGCTCGCACTCCTCGCCACTGTGGACCGCGTCCCGCTTCTCGACTACGCTTGCTATTGCATTCATCGGTCCTAGACTTCCGGTGTGTGCTGGGACGGGGAATTGGACTCCACCCGGCCTCCCCGCCGATTCCCGTCCCTCCCGCTCACGAGGGGCTTCAGAGAGACGTCCTCCGACGCCTCCAGAACTCCTCCCTGCCCGTCGTAGGGCCGGCGCCGCACGCGGTTCCATGCCGCGGTCCTGACCGCCGCGCGGTGGGCTCCCAGCGGCTTCTCCGGCATCCGGCGAGGTAGAGGAGCACCCGCCTTCCCGTCGACCAGGAAGGCGCCGGCGCCACCCTGGAGCTGGCGCTTGGCGGCCTCGCCTCGACGGATCGCCACCTGTCCGCCCTTGGCGGCGGCAGCCTTGAGCAGGACGCCCCAACCACCCGTAGCGACTCCGACCGCGGCCGTTCCCGCCGTCTCAGCGGCAGCGGCAACGCTCGCCACTCGCCTTGGGCCGCCTCCAGACCCGCCACTCGCCCTCTGTGGCGCTCTGGCGAAGGAAGGGATCGGATACCGCTGCCGGACAGTCCCCACGCCAGCATGGGCCAGCTGAGCCGTCCTGCTGGCCCCGATATGCTCGACGCGGTGCCGGCTACCGCCGAGCTGGCCGAAGATGGCAAGGAGCGGCTTGCGGAAAATCAGGAACCCGGCCATGGCCGCGAGCTGCGCGAGCACGACTAGGCCCCAGCCGCCGACTGAGGCGGCAGCGGAGATCACCCCGACTAGGACCACCATGACGGCGAGGACCAGGCTGTAGAAGACCTGCCGCCAGAGCGCCCCGATCGCCAGCTCCAGCCAGCGGACCAGCAGCTTGCGCCCCACCGTGGGATGCAGCGCCAGCAGCAGGAACAGGGGCAGCACCATGAGCAGGGCCAGAAAGACCAGCGAGGCCGCCAGCCGGACCACCGCCGCGGCCAGGAAGACCAGGCCGGCCGCGATAGCGACCAGGAGGGCAACGGAGACGACCACGAGCCGGTTGCCGCCCTGAGCGCCGTTGTACCAGTCCTTCACCTCCTGCGGCTGCTGGTCGAGATCGGCCTGGAACTGGTTGGGGCGGCCCGTCAGCTGGTCGAGCTTCTCCACCCCGAGCGGCTGTCCACTGGCGCCCTTGGGGTCGAAGGCTCCAAACTCGGCCACCGTCCACGGCTGGTAGACGTAGACCGTCCAGAAGCGATCGGAGAAGAGCCGCAGCTCGGCGTCCTCGGCCGGTCCCTGGCTCACCGTGGGATCACTCCGGTGAGCGACCTGCACGTCAGCTCCGGCAACCGCGCCCAGGATGCTTCGAGAGATGCCGGCAGTGATCGAGCTCGCGCCGTCGAGCATCTGCGAGGGCGCGGCAAAGTAGAACGAAGCCAGGGTGAGGGCGCCGAACATCCAGCCGATCCCGGTAGCCCCCCGCATGGTCCTCCTGCGGAAGAGCCAGGTCCAGATCAGCCAGGCCAGGAAGACCGTGAGGAGGAGCGGCATGAGCGGCTCGTAGAGGCCGTGACCCAGGCCACCCACCATGGAGTTGAGAGGACCGTCAGCGCCGGCCAGGAGGTCGACGTGGAGCGACCAGGCCAGGCCACGAGTAGCGATCGTCCCCACCACCACGAGCAGGGCCATCCCGACCCCCGCCGCACTGTTCAGCAGGACATTCGTCGCCGCCGTTGAGGGATCCGTGAAGCCGAATAGCGAGGCCACGGTGCTCTTGGCGAGTTCCACCATATCTACGCTCAGCCCGTAATCGGCCGGCGAGTAGCGCTCATAGACCAACGGCTGGTTGCCGTAGCGGATCGGAGGCTGCGGCACCATGCCGTCGATCCCCATGCCGGCGTAGTTCTGAGCCTTCGGAGGCGGCAGCGAGGGCAGCGCCGGCCCTGGCTGCGGCTGCGGCCCCGGAGCCTGACCAGCAGCCAGGATCGCCGCCCGCGCTCGCGCCGCCTGGCCCATGTAGGCGCCGCTCGTGTACGCCTCCCACTTGCTCCAGTTGGTCCCGCCCGAGCTGGTTCGGTAGGCGTCCGCCGTCGAGCAGACCGGATCGTAGGCGCAGTTGTCATCCGGGAGCGCGTTCGGCATGAACTGCCAGGCGCCGCGCGCGCCGCTCGGGTTGCGGGCCAGCGGATTCCCGCCCGACTCCGCGAACAGGACCTCGAGGGCGACCTGGAGATCCACCCACTGCCCAGCCGCGGCGAGCGTCTGCGCCCATTGCGCATCCGTGAGCCGATCGGTCGGGACCGCCGCCTCAACCGGCCGGGCGAGCAGAGTCAGCCCCACAGCCAGGACTAGGGGCAGCCGCCTCACCCGGTCGACTCCTCGAAGCTCAGTGCCCGGCCCGGCGTCGTGTCGAAAGCCTGCCGCAGCTCCCCGCTCTGGAGGTCGACGAACAGGGTCCCCACGTTGCCGTCAACGTCCCGATGCAGGCACTCGCTGAACCGGATCAACTCCTCCCCCTGCTCCGCGCGCCCGAGCTGAGCGATGCGGGCCAGGTTCTCGGGGTCCTTGGTCACCCCCAGCAGATCGCAGGCCGCCTCCAGCTCCTCCGGGGCCTCCATGCGGAAGACGAAGGCACAAGAGACGTTGCCGCTCAGAGTCGGCGTGGTGAGGTGGGTCGCGTTCTGTGTGTCGAGGACCGGCGTCGTGTTGCGCGCCCGGCCCCGGAGCACATCGCGCTCCAGCAGAGCCAGGCCCTGCCGGCTCTCCAGGATTGCTCTGGCCTCGACGTAGAAGATGGCTTTGGGGTCAGAGTCTGCCCCCGCGTCGATAAGCCGGCCGGCGAGCGCCGTGATGGCGTGGACCAGGCCCACCGCGAGCCGGTCCCGGAGGTCGTAGTCCTCGCGCCGAGAGCTCGCGTCGGGAACCACGAGGTTGCGGAACTGGAGCAGCGTCAGGGCACCGGCGAGGTCGAGGTCCTGGACCTCCTCGGTGGCGAAGCAGGTCCGGGCCATGGGCAGCCGCGAGATCGCCTCCAGGTTCTCGGCCGCCCAGCGCGGCGGGCCGTCTCCGAAGGTCGCGAGAGTCTCCGCGACGCCTCGTAGCGAGGGCCTCTCGGTCCGGGAAACGCGCTCCACTGCCGTCCCCAGGAGGTGATCGACTTCCTGGGCCAGCTTGACGGGCAGAAAGTGACGACAGAGGTCGGCCGCCAGCAAGGCCGCGTCTCCCCGGTCCGGGTAGACCCGGAAGGGGTCGAGCTTGCCGGCGTCCTGCTCGTCGAGCCGGACGCGGTTGACGCGCCCGATCCCCGGCAGTGCGGCGAGTCCCTCAGCCTCCTGTTTTGGATCCACGAAGACGCACCAAACTCCGCGCAGGCGGCCCTGGTAGCAGATCAGCTTGGCGAGGGTCGTCTTGCCGCCCCCCGGCTGGCCTACGATGACGATGAGTGTCGGCCGGCGGATGCGGGCCGCCCGCGTGATGTCGAGCCCGACCGGCACGTTGCCGAGGCCGGTCCCGAGGTAGCAGCCGTCGTCGCCGAGCTTGGAGCTGGCCACGTAGAGCGAGCCGGCCAGCGTCTCGACGGCGACCTTCTGCTCGTAGCCGAGGACCTGCACCTCGTCGCCGGGGAGGGCCTGGCGAAAGGCGTTGAGCTGGTCCCCGGTCGGGACGACCAGCTCAATTCCCATGTCGGCGTAGCGCTCGATCAGGTCCTGGACCCGGTTGCGCAGCTCCTCGGTATCGGGCGCGGCGACCAGCAGGAGCGGATGCGCGTAGATCAGCGGCTCCCGGCTGCGATCGACGCGGTGTTTGAGCTCGTAGGCCTCCTGAGCCGTCTCTTTGAGCGCCTTCGGCGGCTCCCCGCCCACCTCGGAGACGTGGTCGATTTGGTCCTGCGCCGAGGCGGCGACCCGATCCACGTCCTTGGAAGCATCCCGAGGCGGCACCACGCGGAAGCGCACGCTGGCCTCCACGTCGGGCAGGCCGAGCGCCTCGTACTCGTAGAGCCACTCGCCGCCGGGAAGCTCCAGCTGGTCCGGAAAGCGGGCGAAGGCGAGGCTGGTGAGGACCGCTGTCGAGGAATTTCCCGGCGGCTGGAGGCGGACCCAGCGGTAGTCGTTGACGACGACGCCCTCCTGGAGGGCGAGCAGCTGCCCGCCTCGCGCCGGCCTGCGGGCCGGCTCCGGCATCGCGGGCTGGCCACGCCAGACCGGCCGCTGGAGCAGCCAGCGCAGCTCCGCCGCGCTGGCCAGCTTGGCGCCCGCCCGGGAGGCGTTGACCCGGCCCCACATGTAGCCGCGATCGCGGCGGTAGCCGTCGAGCTGCTCCTCGAGCGGACGGCGGCGACCGGCGCGGACCAGTTCCTTGAGCTGGGCGCGCAGGTTCGCGAGCCCGTTCCAGGTCAGCCGACGCGGCTTGAGCCGGACCCCGACGTAGACCTCGCGAGTCGTGAGCCCAACCCCCCGCAGATAGCGCCGCTGGTAATCGAGGTAAGCCCGCCAGCCCGCCTCCGGTCGAGGCGTCAGCTCGTCGAGGCGCTCCGCCCATGAGTCGACGGAGTAGTGACGCGGCACCACCAGGAGGTGGCACTCATGTCCGCTCAACCCACTAAGCCGGCGCATCTCCTGCAGGGCGACATTGACCATCTGCTGGTCCGAGAGCAGCTCGTAACGCTTGGTGGGCAGCCGGAACCATGCTTCGGCCCCGGTCTTGGTCAGGAGGAGGCCGTCCTCGAGGTAGACGAGGCTCACCACCCCCTCCTTCGCGGCTGGTAGACCTTGAGGTCCAGCCGCAGCCGCTCAGCTCTCCAGACCGGCTCCCAGCGCACCAGCCGCCGAGGTTGGAAGGGATAGCAGAGCTGGCACCAGAGCCAGCGCTGGATGGTGCGGCCTTCGACGAGCGGCCGGTTGGCGATCCAGTAGGCCGCCACCGCTGGCAGCGCGTAGAGCGCCCACCACTGCACCGGAACCATGAGCCCGACGACGTGCGCCAGCCAAAGCGTGCTCAGTAGCACGGCGACGAAAACGCCGGCCGGAATCATGGGGACGGAGCGGGGCAGTACCAGGTCCTGGATGTGCCACAGCTCGCGCCGCACCTGGAGAAGCCCGGTGTAGACGGGCATCTGGAGTGGCACGTCGCTTAGAGCCCGAGCAGGTTCTTTATGCCGGCGCTGAGTGACTGGATCGCAGCGACATCGAAGAAGACGGCGCAGATCGCACCCAGGATCCCGAAGGTGATCGCTTTTGAGAGCTTGCGCGCGATGAAGAGGTAGTAGACGGCACCAACCATGAGCCCGATCGCGAAGAGGTTCCCGAGCGCGGTCTTAAGCGTGTTGGTGGGACCGGCCAGAGTGGGGTCGAAGGCGAGATAGCTCACCAGGAACGTGATCACTGATTCCTCCCTGAGGTGTTCTGCGAGGGCAAGAGACTCCAGTCAGCCGCCCAGCCCCTCAGTAGGCGGTCGCCTGGAGGCGTGGCGACGTCCTCGAGCTGACGTTGCACGCGAGCCTCCAGCCGACGCTGGCGCCAGACGCTGTGCGCGGTCAAGCAGACCGCCACCGCGGTTCCCCAGCCGAAGGCATGGTCGGCGAGTGCCGCGAAGACGACAAGCGCCAGCGTCACCGCCACCAACGCAATAGGCTCTGTGTTCAGAACAAGGGCTCCTTCAAATCAGTGGACGATGACCGTCAAAAGGACAGCGAAGGCAAGCCCTGCTAAGGGCCGCGCCCAGCCCTGCCATAGCGTGAGAGCGGTTGGCAGCATTCATTGACCGGGCGAAACTACGGGTTTCGATGGGGATGACCGCAACTGGTCAGGGTTAAATGACCAGACTTAAGAGCGAATCCATTCGTGGACGCGTGTTCAGGCACTACCGTATGCCTGTGGATGTGCACAGGACCGTGAACGGCAACAGTGCCGTTATCATCACCGTGGCCGCTCCCAAAGGAGGAGTTGGGAAGACGACTCTCGCCTACGAACTTGCCGCCGTCTTCGGGGCTGTGCTGATGGACTTCGACTGGGATCCTGGAGGCGCGACAGCTCAGTGGGGGGCCCGAGCTGATGCTCGAGTGATTGCCGCGCTCGAAGCCGAGGGCTCCAAGCCGCCGCGCCCGCGGGCAGCCCGGGCACGTCCGCGATTACTACCGAACCATCCGGATCTGCAGCTGGGCGGCTGGCGGCCGGAGGAAGTTGCGGATCGCGTCGAAGCCTGGGCCAGCGCCTGGCAGTCTCCGGTGGTCGTGGATACGCATCCGGGCATCGGCGAGCTTGCCTACGGCGCGATGGCGGCCGCCCATGTTGTCGCCGTCCCCGTGCTGCTGCAGGAAAGGGAGCTCGACGCGGTGGCCGGGATGCGCAAGGAGTTCGGTGCCCACTACCCGCTCGTCTTGTGTCCGAACCGGGTGCCGACTGTTCCTCCGGCTCGCCAGCTGCGTCGCCTTCGGGAGCTGGCGGCTGGCTTGCCGGTGGCGCCGCCGCTCGGCGTCTATCCCTGGCTGGCTCGACGCGCTCGCCGCTCCGCTCTCACGCTTACAGCGCCATCACTGCGGGCCAAGCGTGCGGTCGGCGAACTGCAACTGATCGCCCGCTTTCTGGAACAGGTCGCCAGTGGACGGCCTGGCTGAGCTGGAACGGCGACGTCGGCAAGGCAGGCTGCCAGCATCGCGGCATCCTCGGACTGCTGATGTCGTGCCAAGGGAGTCGAGCTTGCCAGCGGCAGAGCCACAGCCCTCGGCCAGCACCCTGCCCGCCAGACAGTCGCCAGATGCTGGCTCGTCTCGCCAGCCCCTCCCCCCTCGCGCTTCTGAGCTACAGGAGCTGGAGCAGGTACCGATGGCGGCGAGACGCCTGGTCGTCTATATTCCCGCTGATCTCGCCGAGTGGCTGGCTGCCCAGCAGACCTCTGCCAAGAGGCGCGGAAATCGAGTGAGCGCCTCGGCCATCGTCAGAGCCGCGCTGGAGCGCCTGCGCAACGCCCAAACGTAGACCGCGGAACGCGAGTGCCCTTGGTTTACTGACGCTCCGGCGGCAGGGAAACGATGCCCAGCCGATCCAGAGAGCGGATGAAGCGCTCGTCCGAGCGCACGTTGATGGTCTCCGGTCCGTCTTCGTCCCCGACCTGCGCGTTGCGCTCGCCCAGCTTGGCGAGAAGGACCGCGTCGTCCGCCAACCGAAGGCGGTTGATCAGGCAGGTCTCCGCGTCCGCCCTCTCATAATCGGGGTCGTCGAGCAGGGCGGCTACCAGGCCTTGCCAGGAGTCTGCTTCGCAGGCCTTGAAAAAGATGCCGTTGCCGGCAGGCTGGAACAGCATGCGCAGGGGCGCCTGCTTGGGGCTGTCCGGTTCGATGTATCGGTACACGATGTTCATTTCTCCTTTCTATTCGGCTCTTGTGTGCTCATCAGGGCCTTGCAGCGGGTCGGTAGGGGCGTCGCGCCTTTTCACGCCGGCTGCTGCCAAGCCGAGCGCTCATAGACCCCGTACAGCCTCAGCTTGTCCTGGGGTCTGACGAAGACCAGATCAGCAAACCGCCGCAGCAGGCTGTCGCGCTCGTCGGGCTGGCTGGCGTGGGTGCCCAGGCGCATCCGCTCTCGCGGGATCGTGGAGTCTTGTAGCTCGCCGGCCCGCTTGGTCAGCCAGCAGGCCAGTTTAACGTTGGCCTGGATGCGTCCCGGATCCAGACTGGAGTCGAAGTAGCGGTACTCGATGGTGCGTCGCTGCTGGAGGATGTTCCCGAAGTTCAGTCCCACGGAATGACTGGTTCCCACCCGGTAGGCCAGCTCGTCGAGATCGCGCGCCCGCTCCAGGTCATCGGGACGCATGGGGCCGCACCAGCGGTAGCCGCGGCCAGCCCCGCGATGCCGCCGGCCTCCCCGGCCGCTGCCGGCGGCCAGTCGATAGATCAGGTCCTCCGCCCATGCGCAGACCTGGGCCACGCGGCGGAAGCGATCGACGTCGTGATCCAGGTTGGCGGAGTCGGCACCGACGTGGACGTGGCCACCGGTCCGGATTGAGGTGCGCGCGCCGTGGGCGTTCAGGATCGAGCAGACGCGTTCCAGCTGCGCCCAGGTCTCCGGCGTGTCGCGGAGGACCGGACTCACCAGCTCACCGCCGACGGTCACATCGCGCTCCACCGTCCACTTGCCTGGCTGTCGGTGATGAGAGTGGTAGCTCTCCTGATAAGGACTTGAAGCGAGCCCAGCCTCGTAGAGGGCGCGGGCGACCAGATTGGGGTCGGCACCATCGAACTCGATCTCAACGCCAAAGGTCTGGTGAGGATCGCCGATCACGTCCTCGCGCTCGTACAGCTGGGCGGCCGCGGTGCGCGCCAGCCGCTTCAGTTGTTGGTGCAGCTCCTCGTTGCGTTCGAGCGATCGCTCGCCTTCAGGCACCTGCTCACCCTGCTGGCCGAGGAACTCCTCCCAGAGCCGCTGCGCCTCCTGCTGCTCGCGCTCGACGTCTTCTTGCCGCTCTCGATAGCGGACACGGGCTTGCGAGTAGAGCCTGGCCCACTCCGGGGCCGGCAACTCCGGCTCCGCTTCCGACGGCGGCGGTTCCGGCTCAGCGCTGGCGGTAGGCTGTGAACTGTGACGATCCTCGCTGCCATCGGCGAGCGTCGGCGCGGCGACGCCGACGACCACTCGCACTTCCCTCCCTCGCCGCCGGCCTGCTTTGCTCGGCATCCCTATTCTCCGACCCCTCGAAGAAGCTGCTGAACATTGGCGTACAGGCTGCGCAGGGTGTCTGCAGACATGCCTGGCGCCGAGTTGGCCTCGAGACAAAGCAGGCGACCGCTGTCCAAGTCCTCGACCACGTCGACGCCGGCGTAATCGAGTCCGATCCGCTCGGTCGCTCGGCGAGCGGTATCCGCGACTGTCCTGGGCAGCTCCGAGACGCGCTCGAAGCGCCACTGCGGCCGCAGATCTTCGGGGCTTGTCCCAGGTGGCGGCTGCTTTCGGTAAGCCGACACCAATCTGCCCGAGAGGACCGACACTCGCCACTCGTTCCGCCTGGGCAAGAACTCCTGATAGAGGTCGTAGCCGGCCACTTCCTCGGCCGGACTGTCCGCCGCCAGCACGCGCTTGCCAGCGCCGCGGGTGCCCCGCCGGCGCTTTGCCACCACCCGCTGGCTGCCGAGGAGGCCGATGTTCTCCGGATTGAGCACCGTCCGCGGGGCTAGCTCGGCCAGCCGGCGCAGCGACTCTACCTGTTCATAGGAGACGCGCACCGCTTCCGGCCGGTTGAGCACGACCAGCCCGTCCGGCAGCGCCTGGTTACCACCCCAGTTCAACACCAGTGCTGGCTGGTCCCGGGGCAGCTCACCCGAATCATGGACCAGGTGGAGATCGGCGCCGGCAGCGATGAGTTCGGCCACGTTGCCGGCGAGGGACTCGGCAGTCAGCGCTGGTGGTACCAGCAGATAGAGCGGAGCGTCGTCCGGTCCTGGCGCAAAGTCCTGCTCGGGCACGCGCACCCTCTGTCCGTCCGCTTCGGGCGGCTGGCCGCTTCCCGCCAGCAGGCCGCGAGGCCGCAGGGCTGCCAGCCGGGCCTGAAGCTCGCGAGCCTGCCGTACAAGGTCAACCTGACCTTCGTAGTGCGCCGGGAGACCGACCGCTCGACGCCGCTCTTCGAGAGCGTGAAGTTCCGTCAGGCGCCGCTGGTGGTCGGCCATCGCCTCCCTCAACTCCTCCTCGTTGCCTCTCGCGATCGCCAGCTGCAGGCGCCGTTCCCGAGCCGTCAGGCGGCGTAGGCGGAAGAGGTAGAGCTCGTCCAGTTCTGCCGATGTCAGCTCCGCCTCCCGGCGCGACAACTGGTTGAAACGCTCGACCTCGAAGCCGCGTCGCAGAGGACGTGCCAACAGCGCCGCACCAAGTGCCAACGGCACCACGTTCGACGCGGCAGCTGTCGCGGCTTCGTTATGCCGACCTTTGGACGGCATCTACTCCTCCTTGAGCACGGCCGCGTAGGCATACGCGATCGATTCACAGTTGCGCAGGAAGCAGTCGCGCGCAGAGCGGGCTCCGCCTGAGGGGCCATCCAACAGTCGTCGGCGCTGAGCCAGCGCGTAGGCCTGTCCGTTGCAGATTGTTAGCCTCCGACCGGGCGCCGCCCGCCTGTAGTCCAGCAGCCGGCGTGGCGAGTGCACGCCACCCAGCACGAAGGTGACCTCCGGACGCACCGCCTGGTGGAAGAGTGCGATGTCCTCGACAGTCTCCTGGTGCGCTCGACGCTCGGCATGAATTCGCTTGCCCCCGCAGAAGATGGAAACCGCGCGCAGCCCAGTCTCCGCGTTCACCCACTCGGCCCAGAGGCGGCCGTCTGGTTCCCAGAGGCTCCAGCCCACGTCGGGCAGGACGGGGAGCCCCGCTTCAAGAGCCTCGTGATAGAGAAGGAATGAGCGCCTGATCTGCCCCAACATTTCGAAGCGGGAGACGTCCCGCCACACGCTCAGGTTGGGAGCCAGAATCAGGTCGAACCGCAACTGGGCCAGTTCCTTGAACAGCAGGTGGCGACGAGTCCAGACGCCTTCCAGCACCTGGTCATCGACATAGAGCTCGAGCGCGACCCGAGTGCGGCGCCCTAAGCGGTAGACGTCGCGCAGAGACCGTCCCCGGTGTTTGGGAGTGACGCGACCCTGGGAGCCGAGAAGGCGGCCGCCGTGGATCGCGACCCAGGGCAAGTCGAGCTCATCCGCGTAGGCCTGGACCAGCACCGGGAGGTGCAGCGGCAGCTCTGCCGGCTGATGGTGGGACACCGGGCGCGGCCAGCTGAGATCGAGGCCGCCCAGGTAGGCCATCACCGCGCGGCGCACCTCCATGCGTCTCAGTGGCTCGGCGGCGCAGTCGCTGCAGCTCCCCAGCAGGCAGAAGTTCGAACGGCGGCCGCAGCGGACGGCGGCGGGGCAGCGCTCGCAGTCGACGCCGCAGGCAGAGCCCACGCCTACTCGAAACTGTCCATGGCCAGGCGCAGGTCGCCTAGAAGATCGCTAACCCGCTGACGCTGCTTCGCGGTCAGCCTTGCCTGCAAATAGCCGAGTCGACGCGCCAGCTGGCGGCAGAGATCTGCAAGCACCAGCAGCTGGTTCTCGAAGCCGAGGGGTCCACCATCCTCAGCCACGCCACGCTCGTCTTGCAAGGCCTGCTCGACCGTCAGCTGACGGTCCCCGCGCAGACGATCGACTGCTGTCCGCACCTGGCGGTGCGTCAGCCCGGGCGCCTCTTTCACCAGCGCCGCCTGCTGCTCGGAGTTGTCCAGGCGCGAGATCTGGATCGCGTGCTCGGCTGGCAGCTGCCGCACCTCCTCTTGCAGTTCGGATGGCAGGCGGAGAATGCCTACCTTTTGCTTCCGGGAGGCCTCTGAGATCCCCAGCGCCCGCTCCGTCTCCGACCATGCTGAGAGCGGTCCGCAGACCGCTTCCCCGCCCGAGCGCAGGACGTGAGTGCCGGTCTCGACCAGAAGCTGCTGGAGCTCTTCCAGGTGTGGCTGGAAGTCCGCCCGTTCCCTGATCCGCTTCGCCTCCAGTGGCTGGTGGCGCACTCCGGCCTGGTCGAGCAGCGCCTCCGCACGCTCAATTTGTAGGAGCACACGGAACCCCAGGATCGCGTGCGCCGCCTCCACGGGGTCGAGAGCCCCGCGGAGGCGGTTCTCTTCCAGCTGTTTGCGCAGTCGGTCCAAGTAGCTGAGTGGGGGCAGCACGCGGACCAGTACCTCGGAAAGACCGGCCTGGCGAGCGGCCCGCCAGCGCTGCTCACCGCATACGATCTGATATCGATCCGACTCCTCTTGCAGCGGCTCCACCTCGAGCAGCGGCTGGTGACGCCCGGCTTCCATTGAATCGGCCAGCTGGTCAATCAACCGCATCGAATGGTTGATCCTCGGTTGCACAGGACAAGGCTCAAGGCTGTCGAGAGCCACCATCCGCAGCTGATCGGTTGGAGCGCCCGTGCCCGGATCCGCCTGTTTCCTCGGCGCTGACCCTGCGCGCGTTCCTCTCATCTGCGCCTCCCCCCTCCCTTGGCCTGATCGATGAGCTGACTCGCCTGCCTCTTCGTTAGTCCGTTGGGCAAGGCGACGCCCAGCTGTCGGAGGACAAAGATCTGCCTGGAGGTGGCGGGCGCCAAGGCAGCTGTCACCGAGGCGACGTTCAGTAGGTCAGAGGCCTGGCCACGCGTCATCTCCGGGCTCGGTGCCAATCCGCGCCCGGCCAGGGCATTCAGCTGCGCCGGCGTGGCCGGCAGACCGCGCCACGAGGCCTCGGCCTGCGCGAAGCTGTCCGCTCCCCAGCGCCGGACCAGGTCCTCGGCCACACCCTGCGCGTAGCCCAGGTCCAGCCCGGCCGCGATGGCCTCTAGCCCACTCCCGGCCGGCAGCGCCGAGACTGTCCAGGCTCCCTTCTCCTCCCGGAGCACAACCTGTCCGCGGCGGCCTGCGGACAGCACGTAGAGGCCATCGCCGCAGCTCCAGTGCAGCTCGCGTTCCGCGAACAGGTCGACGACCTCGGCCACCAACCGGCCGTCCAGCTCCGGCGCGCCGTCTTGGGCTGTCTGGTCGAGAACCTCCAAGACGCTGTCACCGCCCGTCGCCCGATCGGCGCCGAGTCCGAAGAGCTCGCCCACGGTCAGCAGCCGGTGGCGACGGCTGGCTCCGACCAGGTCGATGACCAGGCAGTTGGACTTCCCGGGGAACTTCCGGGTGCCGCGTCCCAGCATCTGTACGTAGAAAGGCCGGGAGCGGGTGGGCCTGGCTAGGATCAGACAGTCCACGCTGGGCTCGTCGTAGCCTTCCGTCAGCAGAGCGCAGTTGGCCAGGACGCCCAGATCACCTGTCCTGAACGCCGACAGCAGCTCCCGCCGCTCTTCAATGGGCGTCTCGCCGTCTACCGCGGCCGCGGCTACGTCGGCGGCGGCGAAGGTCTCCGCCATCTCGTGGGCCAGGGCCACCGTGGGGGTAAAGATCAAGGTCTTACGACCCTCGGCGTGCTTCTGGTAGGCCTCCAGGGCGTGCCGGGGAGCATTGGCCTGACTCATGGCCTGGGCGAGCTCCGACTCCACGAAATCCCCTTCCCGCACCTGCACTCGGTCCAGGTCCATCTCGAGGCGCACACGCACCGCCTGCAAGTCGCAGAGGTGGCCGGCGCGAATCATTTCCAGGATCTCGCGCCGGTAGACCACCTCCTGCCAGACCTCGGCCAGCGAGGCGTGGTCGCCTCGTTCGGGGGTCGCTGTTACGCCAAGCACGAGCGGGCCGTCGGGATGGAAACCGCCCAACTGGCCGATCACACGCCGGTAGCTGGGGGCGGCGGCGTGGTGAGCCTCGTCCACGGTCAGGGTCAGGAAGTCGCGCCCCAGCCGGCTCAGGCGCTCGGGCCGGCTCAGTGTCTGCACCGAGGCCACCACCAGCGGGCGGTCATGCTCGTCCCGCTCCGCCTTGACGATCCCCACCTCGACCTCCGGGATCACCAGCCGGATCTTGTCGCGAGCCTGCTCGAGCAGCTCCTCGCGATGCGCCAGCACCAGGCCGCGTCCCGGGCGCCGGCGGAATACCTCGGCGAAGACGATCGTCTTGCCGCAGCCCGTGGGCAGGGACAGCAGCGGTCGCTGAATCCCGCGCTCCCAGGCCGCCTCCACCGCCTCGACTGCCTCCACCTGATAGTCGCGCAGCTGCAGCACCTGCTTACCCCTCCCCCATCTCCCGGCCCGAGCCTGCCCAGGGCAGCAGCCCAGCTTCCACCGCCTGCCGGCAAACCCAGCCGCCCCCCGGCTCGCTCAGCCGATAACCACAGCGGTCGCGGCTCCCGCAGAAGCGGCAGGTGGAACGGCCATCCTGGCTGAGCAGCTCCAGAAGCCCTGTCCTGCATTCAGCGACCGCTTGCTGCAGCCGCAGCGGTGGTTGTGAACCTTTTCCTCTGAGCAGGATCTTTTCGCCCTCGGCATGCGGCTCGATGCCCAGACGACGCAGCTCGAGGAGGACCTCCATCGGCCTCAGACCACGATTTCCCATTCGCCTTCAACCAGGGGCAGCCACTCATGCCCACAGCCCTGGCAACGGATCCAACCGGCGCGATGCTCGCGCGCCTGGCCCGGTACCGTGAGGGCGCCGCAGCTGGGGCAGTGAACGGCCGGCTCCACACCCTCCGCGACAGTGCCGGCCTCTCCTCGCACGCTGCGCCGCGTCATCTCGGGAGACTCCTTGGAAATGTCAGGAATCTCAGGAATGTCAGGATGGTATTTCCCGGAAACGGCCGCCGGGGAGGGGTCTGAACTCACCTCGTGAGTTCCCGGCCTGTTGTCCGGGCCGTCCTCGGCAGATACCCCTCCTGAGATTCCTGACATTCCTGAGATTTCTGGCGGCCGTCGATCCATGACGCAGTCCAGCTGGCCGCCGGGCTCTCGACCGGGCTGATAGGCCACCAGCGTGGAGCGCCCCCGCGCCGGCTTCTCCTCCACCACGCAGCCCGGGTAGATGGCCTGAAAGCGGCTGAGAAGCGCCTTTGCCTCCTCCCGCGTACGCGTCCCGCCGATGTTGTTGCCTACGACGTCGCCCAGCCGCAAGCGGCCATCCGGACGCTGCTTGAGTGTCAGCAGCAGCTTGTCCACTGCCTGGTCGTGGTCGCGCTCCCGCGGCGAGGCCATCAGGTTAGGAGCCGGCAGGTAGAGGCTGCGTCGCATTGACAGGAAGTAAGCGATCAGCGTCGCTGCCCCCTCGATGTCCAGCGCTTCGACGTCAGCCGTCTCGAGCGCGGAGACGCCGGTTGCGATCATGGCAGCCGCCACGCGCCGGGTCTCGCAGAGTACGAGTGCCAATCGCAGCAGATGCGAAGGCGCCTTCCTGGCCCAGGAGCGGACATGGCCGGCCTCCCGGACATCCTCACTGACGTCCATGAGTCGGTCGTGCTGACGGTCGAACTCGATGCGCACCTCGGCGCTCAGATGGCGCACCCCACCGACATCGCGGATCGAGGTGAGGGCCCTGACCAGCGCCTGCCAGCCGTCCTGCTCGGGTATCTGCCGCAGATCTCGACGCTGCACACCCGAGCGGCGAGGTGCCGGCCGGGAGGCGGGTGCCGCGATCAGGAACCGGTCACGGAGACCATCGTCGCCCTCCAGCGCTCCCAACAGCGCCGGCTGCATCCCGCCCACCACGGAGAGAGTCGGGCGAGGGACGTAGATGATGCCTTCCTTGACGCGATCCCACATCCAAGGCAGGCCTGGCCAGAGTTCGAGCAGCCGAGCGCGGTCTGCACCCTGACCACGCGCCTTGTACTGGTTGAGGCCCTGGATCAGCGTGCGGACCTCGTCGGCGATCAACACCACTCCAGCCGGGTTGTCCCGGAGGATGCGCGCCAGCGCCTCGATCGTGGTGTCCCCGACCAGCAGTCGTTGCAGGCGAGGTTCTGACCCCGCCGTCCGCGCGCTTGCCGGCACTGCTTCCCAGTCCAGACGAGCAGCCTCGTAGGCTCTCAGGTACTCACGCTGAGCCTCGTCGAGCCCGCGCCGCGCCTCCTGCATGGCGGGCGACTTGCGATCGCCGGGCTCGCCCACGATCAGGGCCCAGACGATCGCACGCTCCTTCCAGGTGGCGTCTACGACCAGGTCGAGCAGGCCGCCAATGGCCCCAGCCAGGACCCCGATGGCGGTGACTCCGAGGAAATCAAGCGGGAGACCGGTCAGCTCGGCGACCGCCTGCACATAACTCTTGGCCGGTTCCGGCAGCGCCTCCAGCGGGAAGGGCGGCGGCGCGGGCAGCGGCGAAGTCTGAGCCTGATCCTCGACGGCCTCAGCCGTCGGCCGCATCACAGACGATGGGTTCTCTGCTCCCTCCCAGGGTTGCGCCTCCTGCCTGGCTTCGCGCAGAGCCTCGGCGCCAGCCAGAACCAGAACATCGAGCCAGTCGCCATTCGCCGGCAAAAGCACGTAGGATCGTACCCCCGTCCCCAAAGCTCGCTGCGCCAACCTCCCGGCCGCCGCCTCCCCGGCCTCCCCTGGGTCGGCCCAAACCCAGAGCTCATGCAACCCGACCGGGAGCTCGAGTTCCCCCAGGCCGGCAGCGCTGCCCGCAGCCCAGGCGGGCATCCCCGTCGCCTCCCCTACGGCGAGGGCGGTCTCTATCCCCTCGGTCACGGCGAGCACCCGATCGGTTGGCTCTCTCAGCTGGATGGCCGCTTCCTTCACCAAACCCTGGAACTTCTTCGCACTCAGGCCTTCACCGAGAGCGGCCTTGCCCGGACTGTCGCGGTCCAGGTACGTGCGATGGAGGCCAACTGCCTTTCCGCTGGGCCTGCGGAACAGGGCAACCATGGCGGGGAACCGACCGCGCTCTATGCCCTCTTGGAAATAGGCGAGGTCGCGGTGCAACCTGAGGGCCCCCGGCACCTCCCCGGATAGCCCACGATGCCGCAAGTAGGCAGAGATTCTGCCATCATCCGGAGTGCTTTCGGCCCAGCGCCGCTCCCAGCCCTGACTCCGCCTCTGCTGGTCATCAGCGTCAGCTCGATAATGCGCTGCTGATGGCTCGCACTCGCAGAACGCTTCATCACGATCTGGCGCGTCCAAGCCTGCAGTCCTCGACAGGCGACGCAAGGCGCCCGGGAAGTCGGTCTTCTCGACCAGCTCCACGAATCGGAAGACGTCGCCGCCCCGCCCGCAGCCGAAGCAATACCAGCTCTGCTTCCGTTCGCTCACCGAGAAGCTCGGTGTCTTCTCCTCATGGAGGGGACAGAGTCCGACCCACTCGCCACCCTGCTTGCGCAGGCGGATGTGGCCCGCTACCACGTCCAACAGGTTGAGCCGGCTGTGGATGAGATCTCGCATCGCCTCCGGTGCTGGCGCCGCACCCAGCGACGGCGGCTGCTTATATCTACCGCACCTGGGACACCGATCTGTCACCCGGTTTCCTTCAGGCATCGCGCTCGCTCGACACCGCGTCAAGCGTCATCACTCCGCTCCAGACGCCTCGGTCTTCGGACGTTGGTAGAAGAGCCGCTGGCGCCGGAGCTGGCAGGAGACGCAGTACGTGGACTTCGCCGTGTAGAACTCCGTCTCTGCCCTGGTTTGCCTACAGTCAGCGCATCGTCGCGGCCCCCGAGCTCGCCGCTCGCCGCGTTTGGCCAGTGCGACTACGAGTCGACTCACGTCCACCTCGACGTCACTTTGGAGAAGGACCTTTCGGTCCTGACCGGGGACTTCTACCACCACCGTCCTCTCGAGTACCGCCAGAACCTCGACTGGATCGCCGCGATGCATCGCGGGGAAGGGCGTCGGCAGGCTACGGCCAACGAGATCCCGGTGGGCAAGAAACGAGCTCAGCTTATCCGTGAGTGGCTCAGTCACCGTCTCTGTTTCTCTGCAGCCCGGATTGCCGCGCGATAGCGCAGGGCCACTGGGCGGCTGACCCAACTCTGCCGCTCGATCCCGCTCACCCGTGGGACGGAAACGCCGAGAGCCTTCGCCAGCACGGCCTGAGTGAGGTGAGCCGCCAAACGTTCCTCGCGCAGCGAGCGACCTGGCAGGTCCTCCTCGCCCGGAGGCGCGGCCCATTTTCCGCTGCCGGCCTCAGCTATGAGATCGACCTCGCGTCGCCAGAACGAGATGCGGCCGGCACCCGGGATTGCGACTTCGACGACCAGGCCGTCGTCGCTCACCACCTGGCCACTCGCACCTCGGTAGCGATCGAGCCCTGCGTCTCGCCCAGGAACCACTCTCACCCCGGTTCCATGCGACAGACGCAGGTCCTGGCTCTTCACCATTCGGACTTCGCGAGCGTCGTCGGTGCTCATTGCTTTCGCCATGCCCAAGGTCGTCGCGGCGCCTCGCAGACGGGACAGTGTCGACTTTGGCCGCCTTGCCGTGCTGACGCTCCCGCTCCCAGCCGCCTTTCCAACTTCTGACCACTCGCCACCCAATGCCGGCTGCGCGCACCCAACACATCAGCCGAGGGCCGTGGCGCTGACCATGTTCGGCAAGCCGACCCTGGAGATTGACGGTGCTCCGAGGTAGTGGCGAGTGTGTCGAAAAGGCCACTCGAAGCAGACGGTCTCGGTCGCCCCGAGCCCGGACTCCCCGGCCCGTTCGGTCATCTCGGAGGCCAACGACGCGCCTCCCAGCTGGCGACGAGGCTCCGGATCTCGCCTTCGGTCAGTCCTTCAATCCGGGCAAGGAGGACCAGGTCCTCTGTACTGATCAGTCCGCCGCGGCGCCGCAGGTGGGCGAGCTCGAGACGGGCCGGCCGCAGGTCGTGTCTGCCGTCAAGCACTTGTCGGGCGGTGGATTCTGCCATCAGGCTCCCTCCGCCACCAGTTGGACCTGCACATCGTCCGAGTGCAGGCCACCCAGATGGTTGAGCAGCTCTCCGACGGCCTCCCAGAGCGCCTCTTGTGCGCCACGATCGTAGGGATGACCGGCGACGTCGTCGTGGCGGACGCGTACTTCGTCGAGGTGGCCCTGGTGACTGCAGGAAGTCCAACTCCCGGTTTCCGGGCCAGAAGGCGATGCGTGTACAGTGTTCATGAGATCTCCTTGCACGGGTGGTTTCAGCCGTCGCGCCCTTGCTGTCCAGGCCGGCGTGGCGGCGTTGGTCTACTCGGTCGCAAACCCACTCGGCAGCTCATAGGCGCCTCTCGCAGCCGTGCCCTGGCAGTGGGAGCTGGAGCCTAATCATCTGGAAACCTCCAGGTCTTTGAGGAGTTCAGAGTCGGCGTACAGGCCGAGATCAGCACACTCATGGCCGCATCCACTGCATCGCCAGTAAGCACCCCACCGTGGTGATTCCACCCAGCGCAGCCGACTGCCGCAAAGCTTCGGGCAGGGAGGCGATGCACCAGCCGCATGCAGTCGA
Organism: Candidatus Dormiibacterota bacterium; assembly: GCA_030948155.1. GTDB lineage: Bacteria > Chloroflexota > Dormibacteria > Dormibacterales > Dormibacteraceae > Dormiibacter. The sequence goes on from JALZAW010000003.1 coordinate 26,335, forward strand.
CGCGACCTGGGGATGGTTGAAAGAGGTCTGATCGGCGTTGATGCTCTGGCTTCAGGTCGCCGGGTGCCCGCTGGCGTAGGGCCGCTAGCCGCTCGACTGGCCACGGTCGTGAACCTCAGCGACGTGGTCGAACATCTCTTCCCCTCCGTCGAGCAGTACCCGGATCTCCTCCCGTGTGGCTGTTGTGTCAAGGCGAGGGCGGCCGTCACGCCCGGATCCCTGTCACCGCGGTCCCGGACGCTATGTCGCGTTTTGGCCGGAGCCATCACTGCGACGTGGCCCCTTGCTTCCGTCGGCGGGAGAGGAGGCGCCGCCGAGTCAGGTCTGCCATGTACGCCCGCATTGCAAAGTGCGCCCGAGATGCCCTCTCCTGGTCGCTCAGGAGCCGCTGCGGGTCCACCTGGTCCTCAAAGCGTCGCATGAAGGCACTGCGAGCCGGCTCCGTGGCGGCCACTCGATCCTCGGTGCGGGCCCACCTCGCGTAGGCGCCGATCCTGCCTCGTAGCGCCGTGTCGGGCAGGGGTGCGGTCATAGGCGTCTCGCAGACCGATCTGACTCGAGAGAGTGCCACTCTTGCATTCTAACGCGTACTAGTCTAGCGTGGCTGCGAGTACCGTCAAAGAGTACTTATGGCCCCGGTGGCAGCCTCCCTGTACGGTTTGCGGGGTGGCGAAGGAGTCGCAGGCGGTTCGCGGCCAGATGGCAGCCGTGGTCGCTTCGGTCATCGGTCAGGCCATCGACGAGGCGGGCAAGGCTCTTGCTCTCGCCGCCAAGATCGAGCCGCTGCTCGGCCGGACTTATGCGGGCCGAACCGTATCGGCTTGGAGTCGAGGGGACATCATGCCGCCAGCGGATGCAGTCTTCGCCGCCGCGAAGGCGACGGGAATTTCCCTGGACGAAAAGCTCGACGTTGGTCGCGAACCGACCGAGATCGAGCAGCGGCTGGCAAGTCTAGAGGGCGAGCTGGCCGAACTGAAGGAGCAGGTGGCCGAGCTCGAAGTCCAGAAGATAGATCGGGAGGCCGCTGAGCCAGCTACCTCGACTTCCGAGAGGGGAACCGCTGGTCGAAGGCGTGGTCCACGCTCGGAGGCAGGCTGAACCGCACGGATCCTCGTCGGTTCATGCCGGGCATCGGAGTCGGTCATGCCGAGCACCTGTGGGACACTGACTTAGTGGAGGACGGATGGCTCGACGGCGACGTGCCGCTCCACTACGTCCAGTGGTGTCCGACGGACAAGGCACGCGAGCCGTCCCTCCTGCTGATCCACGGGACGAGCTCGAACGCTCTGTACTGGACCCGCCTCGCGCGCTATCTGGGTGACCGCAGGGTTGTGGCACTCGATCTCCGTGGCCATGGACGCTCCGCCCATCCGGAATCGGGCTACTCGGTCGAAGAGATGGCAGCGGACGCTGCTCGAGCTGTCGACCGTCTCGGGCTGGAGCACTCACTCCTCGTAGGCCACTCCTTTGGCGTGGCCGTTGCCCTTCAGCTTGCATCAGCGCGTCCAAACCTGATCACCGGTGCCGTATTGGTGGATGGCCCAGTCTCGTCCCTGTCGAAATGCTTGAGCTGGCCAGAGGCGGAGAGACAGATGCGGACACCCAGTCCTATCTACCAAGACCTTGGGGAAGCGGAGGCTGCCCAAGCGGGCCTCCTTGGGCCAGCGTGGGGCGACGACCTTCGCGACTTTGTCCGCGCAGGGTTTAGACGAACTGAGGCCGGCTGGGTTCCGATGTTACCCGAAGGACCCCGTCTGGAGATGTTGCAGTCCCTTTACGACTTTTACCCAGACGACCTGCTGCCCAGGGTTAGGGGACCCGTTCTGATGGTGATGGGTTCCAATTCGGTGGACGGAGTGGCTCCCGATGTGCTTGCTTGCTGGCGGACGGGAGCGGAGCACGCTGTCCGCCACTCTCAGCTCGGCCGTGTAATTACGTACCCGTCCCAACATGACATCCCGTTGGTCAAACCGATCGAGCTCGCGGGGGGCGTAAAGCAAACGGCGGTGCAGACCGCCTCTTTCAGTGGCCTTCCGAACCGAGTGCCTTAAACCAGCAGCGCCAGCCGCTCACGCAACTCCGACAGGGTGCCCGACTCCTGACAAGCACAGAATCGCTGAACAGCGCCCGCGACGCGTTGCACGTGCACAGCCGCACCCGTCTCTGCGGCGAGATCGAGGGACTGTCGGAAGGCGACGCACGCCAGCTCAAGCTCGTTGAGCCTGGCCAGGGCGGCGCCGAGGTCGTTGAGCAGGACGGCGCGGAGTGTAGCCCGTGTTCTCGGCGCGGCATCTACAGCACCGCGAAGCAGTTCGGCCGCCAGGTCGTCCCGGCCCAGGAGGACCGCGCAGTTGCCGCGGTAGCCAGCGAGGTCGACATCGGTGCGGGGTCCCAGCAGGATGACGTCAGCTTCAATAGCCACCGCCAGGCTGTGCTGGGCGTCCGCTTGGTCCCGTTCTGAGGCGAACGCATCGCCGGCGGCTGCATGCTCCTCTGCCCGACGGGAGAGCGCCCACGCCCGGAAGATAGGAACCGTGCGGCCCCTGGCCTCCGCGGCGTTGAGCAGCGGGATGGTGACGCTCGAGTCACCATCGCGACCACCATGCGGCAAGCTCGAGCTGAGAGAGCTACGAGCGACGAGGACGTGTGCATAGAGAAGTTCATCTGTGAACTCCCTGGACAGGTCGTGCGCGGCCGTCCAGTAAGAACGAGCCTCACCTCTGTCCTCGGCTAGGAACAGCAGCCACCCCACCAGCATCGCCGTCTGGCCCACGATCGAAGCGACTTCATGGCGTAGGGGCTGCGGCCCCTCGACGTCCAACAGCTTCACGAGCCACCCGTAGTAACCACGTGCGAACGGGAGCAGGGTTCTGGGAGCGACGGTGTCGTTCAGAGATCCGAGGGTGCGGGTGAGGGTCGCGAGATCCTCAACGACCCTTAGGTCGAGCACAGAGAGCCCGTCGTGCGCCGCCGTCAGCCGGTCTCGGTCGACGCGGGCCGCGAGTCCTTTGGCGGCGGCCTCGAGTAGGGCTGCTCCGGGAGCCATCGACTCCAAGCTCCGCGGTCGGAGAGATCCCAAGCCTTCAATCCGACGCTCGTCCGAGGAGGTTCGGCCACCCTCGAGCATGCCTGCGAGCTGCATTGCCCACCAGAGGACGTCACCTGGAGGCGGCGTCGGCCCCCGCTTCCAGCACCGGATATGGCGCTCGCGAATGGTGCGGTGCGGCAGGATGGCCTCCAGCTGGGCAGCGAAGTCGCGATCGGACAGGCCCCTACGGGCCTGTGCCTCAGCGAAGTCCGCACACGGCTGCCGGCGGGCATCTGATGCGTACCTCCCCGAGGAGGTCAACCAGACGATGCGGTCGTCGTGCATGTGTCCCCCGACGCTCCCTACGCCGCGATTCTCTCACGCCGATCAGCCGAAGTCCCTCGCTCGCGCCGCATGGATCCGTGGGTGGCGGCATGCATCGGGCCGCTGGACCTCTGCGCCATTCCTAGGACGGCCGGAGCTGTATGCGGTCCGTGGGGCCCGGCCTGCGACCGCCATGAGGGGGCCGTAGGGACCGGCGAAGGAACTCGATCGCCGAGATCCTCCGATCCTCGATGAGCTTCTCCAGTATCGTTGGATCTAGATTCGGTCGCCCGGGCTCAGTCGCCGGTGTGCGGCGCGCGCCCGATCAGACGCACGTGAGGCGCCGTACCGCCGCAGCATGGCGGCCGACCGCCAGCCAGCCAGCTGCATCAGATCGCCCTCCTGTCCGTCGGCGCTCAACCACATGTCAGCAAATGTGTGGCGGAAGAGATGAGCGAAAACGCGTTGGTTTATCTCAGCCTCGCGTGCGCGCCTCTTCACCATCTGGTAGATCCAGGAGCCGGTCACGGGTCCACGCTGTCCAATCCAGAAGGCTGGGGACCTTCCATCCTGGAGCGCGATCGGTATGTGGGTACCGGCATGCGGATGAAGAGCTCGGACCCGCAGATACCGGTCCAGGTCTCGAGTTGCCTTTGCACCAAAGGCAGCCCATCTCTCTCGCCGCCCCTTGCCGACCAGCCGGACCTCTTGCTTGTCAAGGTCGAGGTCATGGAGAGTCATCGCCGCTGCTTCCGACCGTCGCGCTCCAGTATCGAGTAGGAACCGGATCAGTGCCGTATCTCTCCGACTAGGAAAGTCCCGACCGGCGCAAGCGTCGAGCAGCTTATGGAGAGCGTCCTCGTGCAGGACCTGGGGCGAGGTCTCCGGGATACGGGGAGCTCGCATCCTGTCCATCGGAGACTGATCGATCTCGCCCTCCTCCACGAGCCACCGGAACCAGCGACGAAGGGCACGAAAGCGATTGTTCGCTGTCGCTGGTGTCCGGGTCTGAAGTAGCTGGGCCATGAAAGCCTCGAGATCGTCGCGAGTGACGGCGGCCACGGAGGGATGCCGGCGGGGCCCAGAGCTGAGAAACGCCTGGAGCGCGGCCAGGGCGTAGCCGTAAGTCTCGAGCGTGTTCTGGGCCATGCCCTCGGCCCTCATCCCCCGAACGAACGACTTCCAGAGGGGTTGCCAGGACCCCACGACGAGGTCCTCGGGGGCCACGCCATGGGGTCGAGGCATGAGCTGAGTTTACGCTGTAGCCAACCTCGTTGACGCCTCCGTCCCAGTTATGCGCTGAGTTTACATTGGAAATGCGCCTGGCAGGAATCGAACCTGCTGCCTCATGCTCCGCAGGCATGCGCTCTATCCGATGAGCTACAGGCGCGTGGACCCCATGCAGTTTACGGGGTGGGGGGTCAGCGGATACGGGCCTCGACCGCCTCGGCCGCCCGCCTGGAT
>JALZAW010000057.1 GCA_030948155.1 Candidatus Dormiibacterota bacterium
TTGTTGAGCAGCTCCAGTAGTGTCATCCTCGGGTTGGCCATCGTCGTGGTCCTCCTTGTGGCTGGGTGAGATCTCCACTTGGAACCACACGGTGGCCGCCTTCGTCAAGACGGCCCCGGATTTACACCACTACTCGCGACACAACTCTGGGTCAGCCCGCCGAGTGCACAGGAACTGGCGCCGGCCTGTCGACTCGGAGGGGCACTCTGGCGACTCTCACTAAGCCGTTTTAGTGAGGAGGCTGTTCTAGTTCGATCACGGGGACCTTAGCGTAAGTTCGACTCCGATCCTCCTCGTGGCCCTACTTGATCACCACTCAGCGGCTCTAACGTCCATGCCGAGCAAGGACACTTGCCAGCGATCGGGTTGAGCCCCCGCCACACCGTCGCGGCGAGACCGGCTGGCTCGCGTTCTTGATGCAGGTTGCGACGCTACCGCCGAAGACAGCTACTGGCTGAACCAGCCCGAAGCGCCGACCCCCAGGCCCTCTCGTATTCGCGGTTGGTACTGGGCAGCGAAGACTTGTGCCGCCAGCTCGCGGCGGCTTCGAACCCCGACTTTGTCGAAGATCGATTTGAGGTGCTGCTGAACGGTGGACTCGCTGATCAGAAGGTGCGCTCCGAGCTCCTTGGTCGACAGTCCCTGCAGGACAAGGCCGGTCAACTGCTGCTCACGCGGCGTGAGGCCGTACGCGTCCATGATCACCTCGGCAAGCTCGAACGGGCGGGCCGGCGCTAGCACCACGGCAGTCTGGCCGGCGCTGGCTTCGCCGGTCAAATTCGATGCCCTGGCGAGGAGCCAAACGCCGCTCCTGGTCCGGATCCGAGCGCTCGCCGGTCGCAGCGACTGGCCGGCCGACTCCTGGGCTCGGAGCCTAGCAGCGACCCCAAGGATGACTGAAGGGAGCTCGCGCGCAGAGGGCCAGTCCTCATCGGAGATCTCCGCCAGCCATCTCTCGGCCTGGGGGGACATGCCTGACACCGACAGGTCGGCCGCCAATAGGACCACGCCCGCCTCATCGGTGCTGGCCCCGGCCGCCTGGAGGAGCAGGGACGCCCGCAGACCGTCAGCCATGGCCGGGGCCAGCGAAGCGAGCCAGCCCCTTTCCTCGGAGCTGAAGTTGCGCCCGCCAAGTTCTCGATGGAGGCAGATGAACCCCCAGCAAAGCCGGCCGCTCACTAGGGCCGCCCGGAGCTCATCGCCGAGGCCCAGCGGTTTCAGGATTTCCCGAAAGCGGTAGCTCGCCTGGAGATCGCCGGCTGCCGCCAGCTCAAGGCTGTTGGCGTGGACTGGGGCATGCGCGAGGTCCACCCACTTGTTGTAGTCGTCCAGCAAGAACTCGTCTTCCACGAATCTAGGGGTCGAGTCGGGCGGGATCTCCTGCCGGACCGCATCCGTGAAGAGCAGAGTGGCGGGATCGGCCATAGCGAACCAGGCCGAATCGAATGCGATGAGCCGGCTGAGCCGGTCTAGAAATTGTGTGCGGAGCGCGCGTGAATCGAGGCCAGCGTGCGCGAGGCGCACCAGGTCAATGCCGGCGGCTTGAAGCGCCCAGCTGCCGCCCATGGCCGGATTCTAGGCCTGGTCGGCGGCTTGGGCGCATACCACCTTTCTGGTATGGAGCGTCGGTCTTCTCGCACACATGCTGGCGTCATGAAAGTTCCAACCGGCTTGCACATCACCAACTTCAGTTTCCCAGGCATCGAGGAGGCGGCCCAGTTCGAGCACGCGCTGGCCATAGCCAGGACTGCCGAGGATGCCGGCTTCGACACGGTCTGGGTCAACGACCACCTGATCGAAGGCCAGCCGCCGAACCAGGGCGGCGTCCGGCCCGAGACCTACCTGTTCTTGGCGACAGTCGCTGCCCAGACCACTCGGATCCGACTCGGAGCGCTGGCGAGCTCCATCTTCTTCCGGAACGCAGCTGTGCTCGCCCGGATGGTGACGACGCTGGACATGGCATCGCACGGGCGGGCGATCCTGGGGGTGGGCGCTGGACATCCGATGACCGAAGGAGAGTACCGCCGTTTCGGCTTGGAGTTTCCGCCCATCAAGCTGCGCATGGACCGGCTCGAGGCTGTCATTCCAGAGCTCCGCGAACTGGTCGGCGGATCAGTCCCGATCATGATCGCCGGCAGCGGCGAGCACCGCCTGCTGCGGATAGTGGCCCGGCACGGGGACATGTGCAATCTATCGATGCCCGCCGGCGACACGCTCGAGATCGTTCACCACAAGTTGGACGTGCTCCGAGCGCACTGCGCAGCCGTTGGCCGCGACTACTCGACGATCACCAAGACCTACAAGGCCATGCTCTCGATGAACGGTTCCGGAAAGGCCGATTTCAGGCAGGGCGTGCTTAGTGGTGATCCAGACCACGTACGCCAGGGCGCCCAGGCCTTCGTCGACGCTGGGATCGATGAGGTGATCGTGCAGATCGCGAACGTGCATGATCTAGACACGATCGGGCTGGCCGGGCAGGTCCTAGCGCGCCTGCAACCGAGGGATCATGGCACGGTGATCTCCACGCCGACCGTGGCCTGAGCCCGGAGGGAGGACTATGTCAACTGAAGAGAATAAGGCGATCATCCAGCGGTTTTACGCTGAGATCGATAAAGGCAATTTGGCGGCGCTCGATGAGCTCGTCGTCGACGACTACGTTAATCACGCGCCACCGCCCTTCCCAGGGTTGGCGGAGGGCCGAGAAGGCCTCAAGCAAGCATTCCACATCTTCTGGGAGGCCACTCCGGGATACCACCAGATCGAAGACATGATCGCTGAAGGAGACAAGGTGGTCACTCGCCTGACCGCGTACGGCAAGCACGCTGGTGACATGTTCGGGATTCAAGCGACGGACAACGACCTTGAGATGAAGGCTGTCGCGATACACCGAGTAGTCGATGGCCAGATAGTCGAGCACTGGTCGTGCAAGGATGAGCTGGGGTTTCTGCAGCAGCTCGGTGTGATTCCAAGGTCTGAGCCTGCAGCCCCGCCGGAAGGATAGCGGCCACGGGAGAGGGGGAACCGAGATACGCTCCGGGGAAGACCAGCGCCCGCCAATCCAGGTCTTCGGCTCCATGCTCCGATCGGCCAGCGGCCCTAGCGGGTCGTCGCTGCGCCCTCGTACGAAGGCTCAGGACCAAGCAGAGACAGCGCAGCTGAGTCACGCCTGGCGTCCGTCTCGCGGCGCCTAAGCGTACGTTTCGGCTCCGATCCTCCTCACGACCCGAGATGAACACGTCGTTACTTGTCAATGTGGTCGCTGTCCCGAGCAGGACGTTGGCCTGCCGCGGCTCGGACCATGGCCACCATCGCCTCGATCACCTCGCGGTCGGAGAGACCCTGCTTCCGGGCTAGCGAGCGCCAAGCCTGGAAGTCTGCGGCATGGCCACAGGCCGCCGCGATCCGGGTGTGACGCTTACCCCTGGCCTTCCAGGCCACCGCCAGCACATCGCGGAGCTGGTCCTGGAACCGGAAGAAGCCCCCGCCTCCCGGCATCGTCTCGGAATCGCGGATCATCACGGCCATCGCCTGCTCGTTCTGGCGATAGTAGGCGTAGGCCGCCGCCAGACCCGCCCGCAGCCGCCGAACGGGGTCGGCGATTGTTGCGCAGGCGCTGGGGTCGGGAAGAGGATTCTTGCCCAGCCCGAGCGCACGGCATTCCTTGAAGAGGGAGATCTCGTCGGGGAAGTGTCGATAGAAGGTCGCGCGTTGTACGCCCGCTTCGCGGCAGATGTTGGCCACGGTGGTGCGTGCTGGACCCACCGTGCTGTGGAACATGACCGTCGCCTCAACGATCCGGCGCCGGGTCTCGGCCTGCTTCTCGGCCCGCCGCCGCTGCTCGTACTTGCGCTTTCGCGAGTCGCCCTGTTCATTCATTATTGACAGGCCTCAAGCTCCCTGTTAGGCTTGCTCCACAATTCGTTGAACGGAGTGCAGCGCGAATTATAGGAGGCTAAGCCATGTCCCGCATCCTGGCCCTGTCCGTCGATCCCGCCGAGGGGCCGCAGCGGGCGCTCCTCGAGAAGGTCCGAGCCGAGGTCGGCTACATCAGCGGCACGCACCGGCTCCTCTTCGTCGATCCCCAGATCGGCCAGCCCACGAAGCAGCTCCACGACTACCTCAACCTTCGACCAGATTCACCCTTCTCCCGATTGCAGCGAGAGATGGTCGCCACCGTGGTCTACGGGATGATCGGCGCCAAGCCATGCCTCTCGGCCCACTGCGAGGCGATGCGGCGGCTGACCGGCGACGACGACTTCGGTCCGGACTTCGTCGAGAGGTGGCCGGATTACCCCATGGATGCGGAGACCCGGGCCCTCCTCCGCTACGCCAGTCAGCTGACTGGGTCGCCCGACCGCATCACCGACCAGGACGTCGAATCGCTACGCCAGGCCGGCTGGGACGACCACGCTGTATACGAGGCCACCGCACTGGTCGGCTTCTTCAACCTGAGCGGTCGAATTGAGGCGGCGTCAGGACTGCCCATGGATGAGATTCCGGCGGCCGCGGACCTGCCCATTGCGCGACCGGACGGGCGCCCGGGCGGACGGCTGTTGAGCAGCTAGCCCTGCCCAATACACAGTGGTACCACCGAGTCACAGCGCCACAGTCAACCGGCCGAAAGGAGGTTCTTCCGATGTCCATTTCGACTGCTCTCCAGAGCTATGCGGCTGCCCAGCAGGTCGCGCCCCGCTGGTTCTTCGGCACGCTGGCCTGGGTCAAGGCCACCGGTGATCAAACAGGGGGCCGGCTCTCCCTTGTCGAGCACATAGCCCCGGCTGGATTGGCCTCCCCATGGCACGTCCACCACACTGAGGACGAGTCGTTCTATGTGATCGAGGGGAACCTGACCATCATCGTCGGAGATCAGCGACTCTCTCTCCACCCAGGTGGGTACGGTTTTGGACCCCGCGAGATCCCGCACGCCTTTCGCGTGGAGGGCGAGCAGCCTGCGCGCATCCTGTTGCTGACAACCAGCGGCGACTTCGCCAACTTCATGCTCGAGGCGAGCGAGCCGGCCACGGCTCTCACCCTGCCAGAGCCTCGGGAGCCAGATTTCGCAAAGCTGGCCGCCCTTGCTGGCAAGTACGGCGTCGAGCTCCTTGGGCCATTTCCACAATAATCCCGGCTTGCTCTGCTGACCGATGAGCGTCCCTGCTCGGGGAAGCTCATCTGATGAACCTCTCAGTCCCGTTCATCGGCCTCCTCGGACGTATCGCCGAGGAGGCCCTTCTGATCACGGGTGCTCGGGAACGGTCGCTTGGACAGGCAGGGCGGTCTGGGTGCGGCCGCCTGCCGCACCCAGGCTCACGCTTAGTACCTGGCCGCCATTGGGCGACGATCGAGGGCGCAGACGCTGGCAAGGCGAGAGCCAGAGCGGCGCTATCCGGTGTTGCTGGCGGTGCTAGAGGAGGCTGCCGTCGGGGTGCTGGACGAGGTGGTGCAGCTCACGACCAGGCGGTGTCAGCCGCCGAGAGCCGGGCTCAGCACAAGCTGGCTGAGCGCCTTGCGACACGTGCCCGAGCCTCCGAGGACCGGCTGGCATTGACGGACGAGATGTTGGTCGTGGTCTGCGATCCAGCGATCCCAGACGAGCAGGTGGGAGCACGGCTTCGCGGTGGGATCGGCATGGAGCGACTTTGGGCTGCCCGAGAGGACCAGTCCCGCTGTAAGTCCAGGCCTCCGCTCAGTAAGTCCCGTCCTTGGGAGCCCTCGGATCGTCTCGTCGCACAGTCTCGAAGGGGTCCGAAGAGTTTGGAAGCGGGACCTCTTGGTCCGGTATGCCAAGACCTCCAGGGATCCACTCGCTATGTGTCCGAAGCGGCGACCCAGGCAGCGCCTGACCCGTCCGGAGGTACCTCGCCTGTTCCAGGAGCCTCTCGCACACCGCAGGTGCGCTTGGTGCCGATGATGCAGTCAGGCCCAGGCAGATCTGATCGAGGGCGGCTGCGGACAGATGGCGGCTGCTGTTCAGTCCGAGGACGAGCAAGTGGCATCCGGCAATATGCCCTTCCCTATCTTCAGCCTCGAGATACACGCCACCGATCCGATTAGGCACGAGCCGGACACGCCACGCCTTGGCGAGATCCACGGACCGGATGCGAAACTGCCGTCGCTCAGCCAGCGTCGTACCTTCCAGCCAACCGATGGGGACGCCTAGTTTCCGATAGAGCATCGTCCGCCGCGCTTCAGGCGCTTGCTTCGATTCGAGCGGTTCTCGCTGCCGACGGAACCTTTGGATGAGCCAGGGGATCACCAAGAGCGCGGCCGCGAACAGCACGAGCACGAGGTAGAGCCACCACGGTATCGGCAAACCAGCCACAGTCTCTGCTAACCTCCCTCTGAATCGCACAACGCGGCTGGTGCGCCTACTGGTCGTCGAGAGTGCCTCTTCGGCCTCGCCTGGGCGCCTCGTCGACAAGTAGCTGCAGCTGGTCGTTCTCGATGATCAGGGCGGACGGAGAAAGGGGGTTTCGTCACCTATCGCCGCCTGCCAGCCTTGGGCGTGAACAAATGTTCGAGATGGGGCCGCGGTGAACCCCTCCGCGACCCCTTAGGCTTCGACGGCGCCGCCAAGCCGGTCGGCGGAAGCGGGCAGTTGCTGCTCCGGCGACTGCTGCCTGGCTTCGATTTGTGGTGGAGCTGGCGACTGAGGATCGTAAGGTCGACGAACCAGCAGCCGCCGTCCAGGCCGTCCTGCATGCCCCGCCTACCTCCACCGCCAGCCGCGTCTTACCACAGCCACCGGGGCCGACCAGGCTGACGAGGCTGTCTTCGCGTAGCAGGACCGGCAGCTTTGAGAGTTCGCGCTCCCGCCCCATGAAGCGACCTGAGGCTGATGGGGAGGTCGCCGCTCTTGCGACCTCGATCGAAGGCCTGCGTCAGCACGACTCGCCCTGAGAGCTGCTTATGCGGCTCGTGGTCCCCTGACCCTTTCCTTGCATGAGGTGGCTTCTGTGGGTTCGCGCACCGGACCTCCGATTGCCCGTCTTCGAGATCCTCATGTCCGAAGGCTGCATCAGACTGGTCCGGTTGTCACCCGGAGATGTACGGGAGGCGATACCTGTTTCTCGCGTCCTGGCCCGTCACAATCAAATGATCCTTTTCGTCAGCGGATCGTCGGACGGCCTATTCACCTTCCGCCGCGCCTCCTCGAGTGTTTCGGCCCCGACCACCTGCAGCAGCGCGGCGTCGGCCGGTAGACAAGGGGACGCCCGGTGGCATGATCGTCCCGCTCGGCGCATAGCAACCCCCGGGAGAGCAGCAGGGCCAGCGTCTCCGAGCTGTCCCGCGGCAGCGAGAGCGGCCCCTCCGCCCCGATTGACAATTGCGCCGCCCCCCGCACCTCCTCGATCCGCCTCCGCGTGGCCATCCCGTCCATGATCACGATGGCCAGCACCTCGGCCTGCTCCTGGCTGAACCGAGGCAGCCGCTCGGGCTGGACCAGCTGAGCGACCGCCTCGTGGAAGTGCTTCTCCGGCGCCAGCTGGACATGACGGCCGTCGTCGAGGACCTGCATGCCGGCAGCGAGCTCGGCCAGGGTCGCCTGACGTACCGTGGCCAGGCAGGCACCCAGCGTCGCCATCAACTCGTCTGAGATCTCTCTGGGCGGCTGCCTCCAGGCCTCCTCGGGCAGCGGCTCGCTGATGCCCAGCGCGCCCCGGATCCGCTCCCAAGAGCGGAGGGAGGGTCGTCGCTTGCCGGTCTCGATCAAGGACAGCATGCCCACCGAGACCTGGGCCTGCACCGCCACCTGCTCCAGGGTCCAGCCCAGGGCGGTGCGCCGCCGGCGCAGCTCCTCAGCCAGTCCCGCCCTGCCGTCGCCGTTAGTGATCACCGCCGCGCTCCTCCGGCGGCGAGGAAGCGACTCCCTCCCGCTCGAGGCCGAGCTCGGCGGCCAGCTTGGGCCACCAGGGATCCTCCTGGCCCTCCAGCTGACGCAGATAGATGGAGGTGGTGGCCAGGTTGGAGTGGTCGAGCGCGGCCTGCACCGCCTCCAGCGGCGCCTCGATCCGGCGCAGGGCCCGAGCGTAGCTGTGGCGCAGGGTGTGCAGGGGCCGCTCCAGCGGGATGCCGGCCAGCTGAGCCGCCTGGCGCAGCTGCTCGCCGATGTACTTGCCGTCCACCGGCTGGTCGCGCCAGCGGCCGGGGAAAACGGCCTGCTCCGGCCGTCGCTCCAGGCCGGCCACCTCGGCGTAGAGCAGAATCGCCAGCCGCACCGGCGGCGGCAGCGCCCGCTGCCGCTCCTTGCCGCCCTTGCCGCTGTAGCGGTAGAAGCCGCCCTCCAGGTCCAGGTCGCGCCAGCGCAGGTTGAGCACCTCGCTGCGCCGCCTGCCGGTGAGCAGGTAGGCCAGGACCAGGGCACGCAGGCGCAGGCCGGCCGCCGACTCGACCGGAATTGCCGCCAGCAGCCGGGTCACCTCTTCGGCGCTCAGGCCCCGGGCTCGGGCGTAGGGCTCCCGCCGCGGCGGCCTGACGCCCTCGCTGGGGTCGTCCGGGCGCAGGCCTTCGGCGCGGGCCCAGCGGTAGAAGCGACGGAGGGCCGCCAGCTCGGCGGTCTGGGTGGAGCTGGAGAGCGGACCCTCGTAGTCGCCCCACCTCCCCCGCCGGTTCCTGGAGAGGAAGGCCTCGAGCTCGACTCGCTCAGCAGTCAGGGGGTCCAACCCGAAGCCGAGCAGCCGCTGCAGCGCATCCAGGTAGGCGCCGGCGGTGCGCTGACGGGCGGAGAGCGAAAGATGTCGGGCGAAGTCGGCCAGGGCCAGCTCGCCAGGGGGAATCAGCTGAGCTGGCTGCCCCTCCCCGCGGCAAGTCGGGTGGGGGCTGGCGCTGGCGGCTCGAGGGCGACGAGGGCGGGGTCTGGCCTCTCCAACCCGGCCATTCTAGCCGCTCTCACTAAGCGCTGTTAGTGGGAGTCACACGCAGTCCAGCGCCTATTAACAGGCGATAAACCGGTCGTGCGGGGCCATCCCAACCGGACGCCTCTTTCGCTATAGCGCGTGCGTTTTCAGAAGCCAGCTGTCAATGAGGTGCCTCTCTGTCCCGGCCAGGTCGGGCTTTCAATATGCGGCGGGAGTGCGATGAACTCCGTCCAGTCCTCCAGCCGACCTAGGTCTCTTTCCATGGCAAGACGTACGTAGCGCTGAAGCGTGATGTAGTCCTCGTGACCCATCGCTGCTCGCAGCCGCTCAAAGTTCCAGCCAACTTTGGTGGCTACCGTCGCGAATGTATGCCGGAAGGCATGAGCGTGAACGCGAAAACCAACGCGCTGCTCGATCCTGTCCATGACGGAGTCCATTCCCCAGCGTCGATAAGGGCGCCCACCGCAATTGATCAAGAGGTGCGGGTAAGCCACCTCAGGTCTGTGCCGGGCCACGTATCGCTTGATTTCAGAGCCCAGCCTCGGGACCACCGGAATGCGACGTGCTCGCATCCCCTTGGCTCCGGCTTCGCCCCGCACCCGCAACTCCACAATGCCGCGATCGATGGAGTCGAGCATGAGGTCCGGCAGGCCGTCTGGCCCTCGAACAGCAAGCCCGCAGAGCTCGCTCTGACGGACCCCGGAGCCGAGGAGGATGCGGACTGCGAGCGCCTCCTGTGGGAGCCGGGGGTTGCAGGCCCCAAAGATTTCCTGGACTTGGGCAATGTGGTACAGCGTGAGCTCCTTCCACGGAACCCGGACCCTCGGCAACTGAAGGATGCGAGGAGTCACCGCGTAGCCCTCCCCCTGGGCCCATCGAAAGAAGGCTCGAAGTGCTCGATCGCTCCCGGCCAGCGTCTCGGGCTGGATGCGCAAGCCGCGGAGCCCGCTTCGAGCCGCCATGCGGGCCCGGTATTGGCGGACGACAGTTATGTCGAGTTCCTCGAAGTGCCGTACCCGAGGATGCTCCTGGCCCAGCCAGGCCAGGAAGGCTCCGACCTTCTCGTCGTAGAAGCCGAGCGTCCGGGCCGATACCGGCAAGCCCTGGCGGTCGAGCCGGAAGTGTAGATAGGCGTCCTCCAGGGGACTCGGCCGGCGATCGGTAGCTGTTCCGTAGATGACCTTCATCCGGGCATCTCCTCCTTGATTTTCGGAGGCAAGAAGGCCCGCCAGGCCACAAAAGTCGGCCTCTTCGGCTGGTCACCAGCCAATGTTCTGGCACCCTTCCCCAAAGACCCCGGCTGAACTCGGCCTGAGTTTGGCCGGGAGGCCCTCGTGGTGTCGGCGGGGAGACTCGAACTCCCATGCCCGAAGGCACCAGATCCTAAGGCTGGCGGCCCGTTCTTGCCAACGATCTTGAGTTCAATCAGAGTGTCGGTCCCCGCTGGGGCCGATCGCAAGCCTCCAGACGGTGTCTGGTGGCTTCTCGTGATGTTCTCTGGCTGCCGGGTGACATGCTCGCACCGACCGCGTGGAATTCGGACGCGGCGGCCACAAGCAGCGGCCGCCGCAGGTAGTCCGGGGGCTCGCCTACGT
>JALZAW010000448.1 GCA_030948155.1 Candidatus Dormiibacterota bacterium
GGCCAGGAGGGGCGGGAGCTGCTCACGCTGCCGCCGGAGACGATCGCTGTGTTGCGCGCCTGGCTGGAGCAGCGTGGCCTGGAACCCGGTCCCCTCTTCATCAACTTCGACCGGGCCGGCAAAGGGCGACGGCTGACCTCGACCTCGATCTACCGGATCGTGCGCGACCTGGGCGAGCAGGTCCAAGTTCGCGCTCGCCCGCATGGGGTCCGCCACGCGGCGATCACGGCGGTGCTCGACCTCTCCCAGGGCGACGTCCGGGCAGCGGCTCGCTTCAGCCGCCATGCCGACATCCGCACCCTGACGGTCTATGACGACAATCGCCAGGATCTGGGCGGCAGGATGGCCAGGCTGGTAGCGGCGGCTCTCTGAGGGCGCGGTTTCCTTTCGGCATTGGGGCCGACACAGGCGGCTCCGTCCCTGCAGACCTATCCCGCTAGCCTTGCGGGGGCGACTGACTCAGCCCAAACCGATTTCTTGTAAACGTTCTGGCGCCTCCGACCTTGGAAGAAGTAGGAGGCATTCGCAAAAACATGGTTGATCAAAAACACGTCCAGGAACCGACCCCTCAGCTCGCTCGCTTCATGGGCGCGCTGGCTGGCTTCGCCGATCGGCGCCGCCACATGTTCTCCGACCTAAACCAGCGAGGCGATCTCCTCATCGACCTCGCCCCCTTCTTACATGGGCTGACGAGCGCCCTCGCTGCTGCCGTACCCGAGTTCCGGGGACAAGAGCTCGCCGACTTATTGGAGCGCCGCGGCACGGTTGCGCTCCTCCTACGGCTTAGCGCGATTCCCATCCCGGTCCTCGGCCGCCAGTTCTCGACCTGGCTGATCGCCAACTCGTTGGTAACTGCCATCCGGACGAAGGGTGGAGAGGTGGTCCCCCCCACCGAGCTGAGGCGTGGCGACGTTCTGCGGTTCCTGGATGTCGCTCTATCGCCCGCGAACCGCCGCGCGGCTCGCCGTGCCCTGGAGCGGTACGCGGAGGAGTTGGGTCTGGGTCCGCTCACTGTCGACTTTGCGGCCTGCTGGCGAGCGGACCGGCAACCCATCCGTCACGGGCGCACCTCTCCACCCTCTCGGCGTCTACACGATCTGGCCCCCAAGGAGCGGTCGATCCTGGGCTTGCTGGTGGTCTTGATCTTCGCCTGCGACTGCTGGACGCTCAGGGCCAATCCCTTCGATGTCCTCTACGGGGCACTGGTGAAGCTGGGCTATGAACGCTGGGAAGGGGGCGCCGACTCTTTCCGATTGGCGATCACCGAAGGGCTGGTGGCAGCGACCTTCGATGCCATCCCGGAAGAGCATCTACTCTCTCCCGACAAGATCGATTGGCCCGCTCTGCTCGCCAGTCCTCAGGCCTTGGATTGGGCAGGTGCCGTGCTTCCAGCGTTCATCGACATATCCCGTGGGAAGGGCTTTCAAGGGTTCCGACTGCTGGGCTTCGTGAGGCAGCTGACCAACAGGACGAAGCGAGGCATAAAGGAAGAGCCCACTGATGACCATCTCCGTCGACTCGGCCACAGGGTCGTCAGCCTGGATGAAGCGCCAGAAAGAGCCGCCAGTTCTGCCGCGGATCCAGGTTGTCGCGTCCCCGAGGTTCACGAGCTACGCGACAAGCTAGGTGGCCAGCTAAGCCGGCGCGAGCGCCAGGTGTTGGCTCGACGAGCTCATGACCTGCCGTTCGATCAGATCGGCAGGGAGTTGGGGATGGCTCCTGCTACGGCCCGGGTTCTGATGCTTCGTGCTCGGCGCGCCATGGCGCAGGCATCGCCATCCGCGGTTCGCCGCACGAGGAAAGGCCGCTGACGATGAGGCTCAGAATCGAGTTCGAAGGCCCTC
The DNA here is from genome assembly GCA_030948155.1 of Candidatus Dormiibacterota bacterium. Lineage (GTDB taxonomy): Bacteria > Chloroflexota > Dormibacteria > Dormibacterales > Dormibacteraceae > Dormiibacter. Next base: position 1,845 of record JALZAW010000448.1, read on the forward strand.
GGTCCCCCGTCCGGTGGCGGGAGCTCGCGATCGCCGCAGGCGTCCTGCTCGGAGTGCTTCACCACCTGCATTGGCTGTAGAGAGGTTTGGGTGGGCCGCTCTTTCCTGCCACGACCAAGAGCCCGAGGTTCACGCTCAGCGGCGGTTCCCCGCGATTGGTGAGTTGCACCCGGCTGGGGCGGGCTGCATTGAGTCGAGGACGCTGCGGCCTGCCCACCGTTGCTCGTTTCGATCCTCAGCCGGGCACTACCGGCTGCAAGAGGCCTAGCCATCGACGCGATGAACTCCTGCTAGGGTCGGAGCAGCGTCAGCCGCGCCCATCTGCCTCCTTTGTGGCTGACGCTTCGGGGCGGCCGCCCTCTAAGCCGCCCACATGTCTTGGCCGTGGCCCTTGAGCTCTCGGTCCCGGTGAATTGCCGCCGGCCCGTGAAGCCGGCGGCATGGAGTCGATGAAGCCGTGGCCTGCCCACTGCTGATCATTTCAATCCTCAGCCTGCGCCTGAGCCGGCTGCAACCAGCGGTCAGAAGTCGACTACCTGAGCCAACATGTTTCAATCCTCAGCCAGCTCGAGCGCCGGCTGCAAGTAGGCCATGGTCGAAGATGGTCCCCTGCTTCTCCGTGTTTCAATCCTCAGCCAGCGTCTCAGCCCTCCACACGGGTCGGGCTGCAAAACCGCGGACCCCAGTCGTATCGTCAGGCGCCTCGTTTCAATCCTCAGCCAGCTCGAGCGCTGGCTGCAGCCCCGTAAAGGGTGTCAAGTTTGTCAGCGCCATTGTTTCAATCCTCAGCTTGGACAGGGCTGGCTGGAAGTCGTTCTGTGTATTGAAGGCATCGCTCCCGTAGATGTTTCAATCCTCAGTCAGGCTCGTCAGAGGGTGCAAGAAGTCACCTTTGATACCATCCTACTGCAGATGCAGATGTTTCAATCCTCAGCTGGCGATGGCCGGCTGCAGCTGGGACTCTGGGTCTGCAGGGTGACCCCTGCAAATGACCCCGGGTTGCCGGGGTTGCCC
>JALZAW010000449.1 GCA_030948155.1 Candidatus Dormiibacterota bacterium
GTACGACGGTCCTGACGCCCCTGCCCTGAGTCGGACGCTGGCGGAAGCGTTGGAGTGGGCGCAGGCCTTCGAGGCGCGCTACAAGGGTCGCATTGGCGAACTGGCTGCTGAAGAGTTCGCTGAGATGATGGCTTCCCTGGAGACCCATTACGTGGCGGCGAGCAAGCCCGGGCTTTACGCCCATCTGCTGCACACGCTCGACACTCGAGATCACGCCGCCGGACGGCTGCTCGCCAGGGTGCGGGAAGCCGGGGCCGAGCAGGGCCGGCACATGGTGTTCTTCGGTCTTGAAGTGGCTCAGCTCAGCGACGAGAAGGCGGAAGAACTCTACTCCCACCCTGCCACCGCCAAGTACCAGCACGCGATCGAGCAGGAGCGTCGCTACCGCAAACATCAACTGACCGAACCAGAAGAGCGGGTGCTGACCGAGTTCAGCCCGGTCGCATCCCCCGCCTGGTCGCGGCTTTTCGAAGAGCTGTGCGCTGCCGTCAAGGTCGACCTGGACGGAGGCAGCGTCCCCCTCTCGATAGCGCTGTCCCGGCTTCGCGACGGTGACCGCGCGGTGCGGGAGCGGGCCAGCCACGCCACCAGCGAGGCTTTGCGGGCCGACCTGCGCACGCGCGCATACATCTTCAATGTGCTGCTGCAGGAGAAGGCCATCAGCGACCGCGTGCGAGGCTACCAGAGCTGGATCAGCGCCCGCAACCTGGCCAATGAGATCTCGGACAGCGCTGTGCAGGCGCTGGTGGAGGCGGTCACGGGCCGCTACGGCATAGTTCCCCGCTATTACCGCGTCAAGCGCCGGCTGCTCGGCCTGGCCAAGCTGCACGAGTGGGACCGGTACGCACCCCTGGAGGCGACCGCCCGGCAGTTGGACTGGGATTCCGCCAAGGACATGGTGTTGACCTCATATCACCGCTTCTCACCGCGCGCCGGTCGCTTGGTCGAAGACTTCTTCAGCCGGGGCTGGATCGACGCCCCCGTCGTGGACGGCAAGGAGGGCGGCGCTTACTGCGCATTTGCCACGCCGGACGTGCATCCCTTCGTGATGCTCAACTTCACTGGCCGTCTCAACGACGCCCTCACATTGGCGCACGAGCTGGGCCACGGGCTGCACGACCGCCTGGCCGGGGAGCGCAACCACCTCTTTGACTACCACCCGCCTCTGACCCTGGCCGAGACGGCCTCGGTTTTCGGCGAGACGCTCACCTTCGACGCCATCATGAGCCAGGAGAGGGACCCTAGGGTGAGGCTTTCGCTCCTCTGCCAGCAGGTCGAGGACTCCTTCGCCACAGTCTTCCGTCAGATCTCGATGAACCGGTTTGAGGACGCCATCCACACCGCTCGGCGCAGCGAGGGCGAGCTGGCGCCCGAGCAGATCGGGAGCATCTGGCAAACAAAGATCCAAGCCATGTTCGGCGACTCCGTCGAGCTCACCGACGAGCATCGCGATTGGTGGAGCTACGTCGAGCATTTCGTGCACACGCCCGGCTATGTCTACGCCTACGCTTTCGGCAACCTGCTAGCTCTCTCGATCTATCGTCGATATCGAGAGCTGGAGGACCCGGCTTTCGTTGAGGAGTACCTCGGCTTCCTCGGCACCGGTGGCTCGCTCTCCCCGGAAGAAGCTGTGCGCCGCGTGGGCCTCGATATCGCGGATCCCGCCTTCTGGGGAAGTGGGCTGGACATCGTGGAGGGGATGGTGAGCGAGGTGGAGCGTCTGGCCGGAGAGGCCGACGCCGGCGCCAGCGTCGAGACAGGTGGTGGTTGACGCGCCCGCGGCGTTCGGGCTGCGGCAGCCGAAGCGGCGTGCCTGGGCCCTGACAGCAGCCAGCAACTCCGGCAGCGAAGCGACGTTCGCACGGGCCCGGCAGTACGAGCGGCAGGCGTTGGAGCCGCTGCTGAACCGCCTGCTGCCTCGCCTGCATGCGCTCACCTGGGCGCTCACCGGCAGCCCCGAGCGCTCGCTGTTGATCACCCGCCAAGTCCTGCTGTCAGCCCTGGCCGAGCTGCAGGACTTTCCGGGCACCGAAGAAACCTTTGACGTCCACCTGCTGCAGCGGGGGGCGCTGGCAGCCCGAGCTGACGGTGTCACGACCGGCGAAGAGTTACGCCGGCGGATGGCCGCGCTGAGCCAGCCCGCTCACGAGCTTCTCGCGCTTCGTGCGCTCGGCAGAGTCCCGACCGAATCCCTGGTGGCGTCAGGCTGGGGCGCCGCGGCGCGACTGCAGGCGCGCCTGCTCTCAGCCCTGCGAGAGCTGAGCGGCGCCAGCGGCCAGACGGGGCCGGCGTGGGGCATGGCGCTCGAGGGCTTCGACCGTTCAGTCGACGCCGTGGTGAGCGGCGGCGACCCGGGCCAGGCTGGAGTCGGTCTGGCCGCTCCCCCGCACTCGGCGGCCCTGCTCGATACGGTGGTCGCCGTTCGCCGGCTGGCGGAAGCAGCCAACGGAGCCGAGCTCGCGGGCCTCCGGCGAGAGTTGCTGGCGGAGGCAATGAACCGGCGAGTGCAGTGGGTGCAGTTGAACCAAGGCGCGCCGCAGGTACCCGGCGCACCGACTCGCCGCCCCCGCCGTCTCCGCGCGGGTAACTTGGCGCTCCTCAGTGTTGTGCTCATGATCACTCTCGGCGGTGCGCTCTTCCTGGCCCTGGTCTCGGCCTTCGCGGACCCGAACTCCAACCTCTACCCGTTCAAGCGGCTTGGCGAATCGATGCTGCTGGTGGCTCCGACTGGCCAGGCGTCCCATATCGATCTGGAACTTAAGCTGGCCCAGCTCCGGGAGCGGGAGGCCGAGGACATGGCCGCCAGCAAGCACGGGGATCTGGCTGTGAAGGCTGAGAGGGATCGTGTGGACTTGCTC
>JALZAW010000450.1 GCA_030948155.1 Candidatus Dormiibacterota bacterium
CCATGCCGAGCAGCTGGGTCACCTCGGCGGAGCCGCGCTGGCGGCGGAGCTGGGAGCCACCTCCGCCGATCACCTCGAGCACGCCACCGCGGAGGATGCGCGGGCCCTCTCCCGCTCCGGCACGGTGGCGGTTCTAATGCCTGGCGCGTCGATGATGACGCGGACGCCCTATGCGCCGGCTCGGCTGCTGGCGGAACATGGGGTGCCGATCGCCCTCTCGACCGACTGCAACCCCGGCACCTCCTACTCAGAGAACCTCCAGCTGGCCGTAGCGTTGGGCTGCGCACTGCTCGGACTGGCGCCCGAGGAGGCCCTGCTGGGAGTGACCGCCAACGCCGCTCGAGCGGTCGGCCTGGAGGCTCGCAAAGGGCGGCTCGAACCGGGCTGGGACTGCGATCTGGTGGTGCTGGAGGGCCGGAGCGAGGTGGATCTGGCCTACCACTACGGCGTCAATCTGGCCTCCCAGGTGGTGAGAGGCGGCCGGCTGCTCGGGAGCTCCTCAAGCTAGTCGACTGCGACTAGCTCCCGGCCCTTGGTTTCGGGCAGGAAGAGCAGCGCCACCAGACAGAGCGCGTACGCCCCGGCCCCGAAGGCGATCGCTCCCCCCAACCCGGCTGAGGCGGAGAGGAAGCCAATGGCAGTCGGGAAGAGAGCGCCAAGGGCGCGACCTGAGTTGTAGCAGAAGCCCTGGCCGGCGCCGCGGGAACGGGTGGGGTACAGCTCCGCCAGATAGGAGCCGAAGCCGCTGAAGATGCCGCTGGCGGCAAAACCGAGCACGAAGGTGACCAAGGGCAGCACTATGCGCAGGGTGTCCGCCGGCAGCTGCGTGAGCAGCAGGATCATGCCTGCGCTGGCCACCGCATAGATCGCGAAGGTGCCCCGCCGGCCGATCCAGTCGTTCACATAGCCACTCACGATGTAGCCGCAGAAGGCGCCCCCGATGGTGATGAACAGATAAACGCCGGTACCCGTGACGCTCAGGTGTCGCGAAGTCTGCAGGTAGGTCGGCAGCCAGGTAGTGAAGCTGTAGTAACCTCCCTGGGCGCCGGTCGCGAGCAGCGAGGCGAAGAGGGTGGTCTTCAGCAGGCCGGAGCTGAAGATCTCGGCCAGCGGCTGCCGGCGGGCGCGCTCAGCCCCAGCTTTCGGCTTCTCACGCGCGGCCCGGGTCTCCTGAAAGACGGCAGACTCCTTCACTGTGCGCCGGATGTAGAGGATGAGCAGGGCGGGCAGGATGCCCAGCCAGAAGAGCCAGCGCCAGGCCTGCTTGTCGTGGTCCAGGCTGAAGACGATCAGGAAGGCCAGGTTGGCCAGCGCCCAGCCGATCGCCCAGGCGCTCTGGATCCAGCCCAGCGCCCGGCCGCGCTGAACTGGATCGGAAAGCTCGGCCACCAGGATGGCACCGGCGGCCCACTCGCCACCGAAGCCCAAGCCCTGCAGAGCGCGGAAGAAGAGCAGCTGCTCGTAGGACTGGGCGAAACCGGAGAGCAGCGTGAAGACGCTGTAGAAGGCGATGGTCACCATCAGGGTCCGGACGCGGCCGATGCGATCGGCCAGCAGCCCTGCCGCCATGCCGCCGAAGGCGGACACGACCAGCGTCACGGTCGCGATGAGGCCGGTCTGGCCACGGGTCAGCCCGAAGGTGGCCGCGATGGCGGTCAGGGCAAAGCTGAAGATCATGTAGTCGTAGGCGTCGAGCGACCAGCCGGCGAAGGACGACCAGAAGGCGCCCCTGGCGCTGCCGCGCAAGGCCTTGTACCACTCGAACGAGATCAAGCGGCCGGGAGTCTGGGTTGGGCGCCGCGCTAGTTCAGCCAATCTGCTCCTCCTTTTCCCTGGCTGCCAACAGTACAGGCGCAAGGGATCGCTGACAACCGTTGCCCTCGCATCCCTCGCACCGTGGAACGCCCAAAGGCTGCCCGGCCAGGAAGCGCATGGCTTGGAGTCAGCTGCGGTTCGCCGATCCCGCCCAGCCAGGGCTGGCAGGGGTCTCGGCCCCGGCCGACTCCGGCGGCGTGAACAGGCTGAAGAAACGCTCGACCGCAGGGCGGCTCCCTCCGATCTTGATCGCACCGGCACGCTGGGCCTCGGCGAGCGGACGGCCGTGCCACAGCGTGCGCTGAGCCTGCTCCACACGACCGATCCCGAGGCAGCGAAGGCCTTTTACGGGGCGGTGTTCGGCTGGCGGCCTGAGCCGTTCGGAGAACCCGGAGCTCAGATCACTCTCTGGCGTCTCCCCGGCTACGTTGGCGGTGAACCGCAGCAGCCGGTACCCCGGGACGTGGTCGGGGCCATGACGCGCATCGGCGACGATGTCTCGGCGAGCGCAGTGGAGCCGCACTGGAGCATCGACTTCTGGGTCGATGACGCCGACGCGACAGCCCACCATGCCACAGGGCTCGGCGGCAAAGTCATGGTGCCGCCCTCGGACTGGCCCGGGTTCAGGAGCGCCGTACTCGCCGATCCGCGGGGAGCGGTGTTCTCTATCAGCCAGCTGACCGGTCTACGAGCAGGCTCTAGCTGACCCGCTCGCCCTTCACGATGAGCCGGTTGCTGTAGCTCTGGTTGGAGCGGCTGAAGTTGCCGCTGCAGGTGATCAGCGTCACAGTGTCCTTTGGCGTCCTGCCGATGATCTGCGCCACCGGTGCCGTGGCGTTTGCATAGTCGTGGGTCTCGGTCACCCTGTACGTCACGGTGGTCCCGTTGGGGTCTTTGACCTGCACCTCGTCACCGGGTTTCAGGTTCTTCAGATTCTGGAAGACCGCCGGTCCGGTGGTCCAATCGAGGTGACCTGCGAACACGGCATTGCTGCCACCACCGGGAAGGGACGTGAAGGTGTACCAGGCGACGTCGTTGGGG
>JALZAW010000451.1 GCA_030948155.1 Candidatus Dormiibacterota bacterium
GATTCGGTTGGCTGGTGTGGGCCGGGGGGGAGTCGAACCCTCACAGCTTTCGCGGCGGTTTTACAGACCGTTGGGCTCGCCACATGCCCTTTGCCGACCCATGCGTCTACTCCTGAGGGAAGCGCAGCAGCAATGGTACCGCCCCCAGCAGCCCGTGCGCTCAGTGGCGACCAGACCCCGCCTGTCCTACCCGTGCTGGTGTCGAGGTAGGAGAGAGTGCGACTCCACCGCCAGCGCGGCGGCTTCCATGCGGCGCCGGGCGTGCGTGTAGGTCCGCTGCGCCACCCCTATGAAAAGGCAGTCGAGGATGAGCAGCGGCGCGTGGCGAGCGATCATCGCGCTCTCCCTGAGCGGCGAGCGATCGTGGGCCGATGTGGTCAGCAGCAGCTCGGCGACCTCGGCGATCGGCGACCGCGAGTGGTTGGTGATGGCGATGGTGTGCGCGCCCCGGCGGCGAGCTTCGCCAAGCACATCCACCGTTTCTCTGGCAGCGCCGCTTTGGCTCAGCCCCACCGCAACGTCTCCCCTGCCCAGCTGCGCAGCGCTGACCAGGGCTTCATGGATGTCCAAAGAGTTGCTGGCGTTGAGGCCGATGCGGTGCAGCCGCGTTTGGAAGTCGCGGGCCAGCAGTGAGCTCGCGCTGACCCCGTAAACATCCACCCGGCCAGCACGGACCAGGAAGCTGACGGCCGTCTGCAGCTGGCCCAAGTCAAGCTGGGCGGCAGTCTGCTGGAGAGCGCGGAGACTTCCATTCAGCACGCTGGACAAGACCTGGTCCAGCGGATCCTTAGGCCTCAGGTCGCCGGCGTCCTTGGCCCAGACGTTGTTCTGGGTCGCCCCGCCCTCGGCAGCCAGCGTCAGGCGCAGCTCGGGATAACCGGGAAGATCAAGGCTGCGGCAGAGCCGGGTCACCGTGGTGGCTGATGTGTGCGCCCGCTGTGCCAGCTCAGTGATGGTCCAGCCGGACGCCGCTGCAGGGTCGTCAATCAGCTGTTCGGCCACGCGCCGCTCAGCCCGGGTCAGATTGGGCAGAACGCTCTGGATGACGGCGGTTATGGGTGGCCGACCGGCGCCGGCGTGGCCGTCCCGATCGACACGGGTACTGTCGCCACGCCTGAACGATTGTGAACTCATTAGAGTCGTGCGGTGAATTTACACCCTCGCCCGCAGCGCTCGCGCTGAGCCAGAGCCTTGCAGTCTGACCCGGGCCGAGGGCCGTACCGGCGCAACCGTGGCTCGGCCGCAGGGAACAGTTGGTCAGGCTTGCTGCGCGCCTGCCACCCCGAACCAGCCTTGGCAGTAACACTCTGCGCTGGCCTGCTAGCGCTGAGCAGCGGACGAGGGGCCGGCTCCCTTTTGGTGCTCGCCGCGGTCGGCTCAGGCCAGCTCTTCGTTGGCTGGTCGAACGACTATCTCGATAGGGATCGCGACAGGCTGGCCGGGCGCAGCGACAAGCCGGTGGCCAGCGGGTTGGTGGCGGCCGCCAGCGTCAGGCTGGCGGCGCTGCTGGCGCTGGTCGCCTGCGCGCCTCTCTCCCTGCTGTTGGGCTTGGCCGCCGCAATTGCCCACGGTGGCGCTCTGGTCTCGGCCCTGGTTTACAACTGGCGCGGGAAGTTTGCGCCCTGGAGTCCCCTCCCCTACGCCGTCTCCTTCGGCCTGCTGCCGGCGATTGTGAGCCTCAGCCTGCGAGCCCCGCACCTGCCTGCCGCCTGGGTCGTGCTGGCCGGTGCCTGCATAGGGGTGGGTGGCCACTTTGCCCAGGTCCTCGCCGACATCCCTGAAGACCGCCGGCAGGGCAGCCGTGGCCTGCCGCAATTACTCGGTCAGCGCATCTCTGTCAGCGTCTGTGCCGGCTTGCTCCTCGTGGCCACCCTGCTGGTGAACCTTGGGCCTGGTCGGCTGGGCGGCTGGGGGCTGGTGGCTCTGACCGCTGCCACCTGCGTCACAGTCGCTGTCCCGGTAAGCGCGTTTGTTGGGCGGCTCAAGCTGGCCTTTCGCCTGACCCTGCTGGTCGCGGGTCTCGCCGTCGTCAGCTTCGCGCTGGGGAGCGGCTCGCTCTAGTGGCTGCGCGGCTGCCTATGGACCGTAGATGAAGCCGATGAGCGGGATGCTGCCGGGGCGGATGGTGCGACTGGAGACGACGTTCCAGCCCCTGTAGTTCATCTCGGAGACGGTCCAGGAGCCATCTGGGGCCACCGACTCGACGTAGGCGACGTGACCCCAACCGCTCTCGGCGGTAACCATGATGGCACCCGGCGCCGGAGCCTGACCGGTTCTCCAGCCGGAGGCCTGAGCCTGGCCGAACCACTCCCGCGCGTCACCCAGCCAGGGCACCGGCTTGCGGTTGTAGACGTACCAGGTGCAGTAGCCGTAGGCAAAGCGGTTGCCGCTGGTGGGCGCCCAGTTGCTCGCAGCGGGCGCGGGACCCGTGGCAGCGGGCGCGGAACTGCTCGTGCTCGCGGGACGAGCAGCGCCGGGGGCATTTCCGCTGGACGGCCTGCTCGGTGTGAATGCCTGGGGCGCCGCAACTGGTCGATCGAAGTCGGGGCCCTTACCGCCAGGTATCACCAGCGAGCTGCCCGCCGCCAGCTGAGCGTCGGCGCTGCCGCGGATGTAGTTGAAGTCAAGGACGACATTGGTGTCAGCGTGGTAAGCGGCCGCGAGGCTGTGTGGGGTGTCGCCCGCCTGAACAGTCAGGGCCACCCCGCTGACAGGTGGGACCACCAGCGTCTGGCCGGCGCTGACGTCGGTGGCCAGGTTTCTCAGGGTTGCATAGTTGGACCAGCGGATCGACTCGACTGTCACGTGGAAGCGGTCGGCGACAGCTTGGAGGTTCTCTCCTTCGCCTACCTGATA
>JALZAW010000452.1 GCA_030948155.1 Candidatus Dormiibacterota bacterium
CGTTAGCTCCGGCAGCGCCCCGGTCCGGAGCGCTAGTCCGAAGCTCTCGCACTCGGCACTCGGGCTTCCCAATAAGGCCCCGTGCTCCCAAATGTGTCACCGGCCGCAAAGTAGCGAGCGGCGTTCCAATTCTCGTCGCCGTCGACGTTGGGGTTGGCGCTGCCCCGGCGACGCCCTGGTCAGCCTAGGTCCAGGTCGCCGAAGCGGATGCATTCCTGCGGCCCCACGAGTCACTTGCCGCAGAGCGGGGTAGGCGATCGATGGTGGCGAGACTTGCCCGCGTGTGAGGCAGGATAGAGGCCGCAGAGGAGAGCGGGACAAACCGTGGGAGGTCACGTCGCCAGCTCCCGTCCATCTGGATGTGTGCATGAAGGCGGGGGTACCAGCAGGCGGAACACGCCAGCCAGGTCGTCTTTGAGCACCTGCGTGCGGACCTCGAGCAGGACCTGAAACAGGAGGTGGGCAGGACATCGAGGAGGCCCAGCCCTCCCGCGTCTAGCGCTGACCACAGGCGTTCACCTGACCCATCGCGCTCCGCCTCCCACGGTTTGTCCCGCTCTCGTGGAGGCGCAGTAGGCCCCCAGCCTCTCCGACATCGAGCACCCCGTCACCGCCTACCTGAACAGCCCGGCACCCTCCTCGCGGCGCCCCAGCTCGCCGCTCTGGAGGCGATCGCCAGGCGCTCGACCCAGATCTTTACGGCCGAGAGCATGCCCTGGCACCGGCTCCGCCGTCCCCACGTGCTCAGGATCCGCTCCTTGGTCGAAGAGAACTACCTGCCCGCCCACCGCCAACCGCGTGCTCTCGACACTGCGTGGTGGTGATCAGGACAGAACCGCGCGGGAGACCCTTTCAGCGCGGCGCGTCGCCCCCGAACAAGGGACGGCGGTTCCCGCCCGAGATCGTCAGCGCGGGGGAATCGCTGCAGCTGATCCGAGGGCCATCAAACCGGCCGCCGACGGGGATCCGGAACCGGGCGCTCCTGGTCGTCATGTACCGCGGCGGCCTCCGGATCGGCGAGGCGTGGCGCTGAAGCCGGACGATGTTGATTCGCGAGCTGGCACCATCCGGGTTCTGCATGGGAAGGGAGACCGCTCGCGGGTGGTGGGGCTCGATCCAGGCGCGATGGCGGTGGTCGATCCGTCCTACGTCCGGAAGCTGCTCGGGCGGCTGGCTGAGAAGGCCGGCAGCGAGAAGGCGGGTCAACCCTCACGCGCTTCGGCATAGCCACTCTGCAGAGCTCGCGGCGGAGGGCGTCCCGGTGGATGTGATCCAGGGGCAGCTCGGTCATGCGAACCTGGCCGTGACGGATCGATACCTTCGTCACGTCCTGCCGGTCGACCGCGATGCAGAGGCGCACTAGGAGCTGTAGCGGCTCAGGGCGCCAATCAGGAGCCTGCCTTAGTGTGGAGTAGGCGGCTGGTCTGAGCCATCCCTTTAGGCCGGCGCGCGGTTCCGTCCGGTTTCCCAGACGTGCGCAGGTCGCCGCGCCCTGGGTGCGTGGCCCTCGCCAGCCGCCCCTCATCGAACCGACGTGAGGTTTTCCCTCATCCGGCTCTCCGACGGTGTTCACCTGACTGCTGTCGCGATCGGGTCATAGCGAATTCTCCCAGGGAGGCGGTACACCCCGAGCCGGCAATACCAGGCCCAGTTGTGCCGCGATCCCCACCCGCGTCCGGCCTTCCCGCGCTTTTTGCTATCGAAGAGCGCGAGTCGTTCCGCGGAGCTGGGCCGACGGCCCTGTAACCCACCGCTGTATCCCAAGCAGACGACGCCTCAAGACGGCGCCACCGCAAGCTGTGGAGGTCAAGGCATGGGAAGGCCCGAGATGGCGCTGAGACGGTTCTACACCATTTGCTTCGCAATGCTGGCAGCAGGCCTGCTGGCGGCATTCCCGACCGTGGGCCTGGCGGCTGGCTCCTTCATCGGACAGTTGAAGACTGTGAGGGTTGTGGCCAGCACAGTCCCTCCCTCGATCGGTGACGTCAACCCTTACGGCGTGGCGGTGGAGCCACGCACGGTGGGGAGGCTGACCCGCGGGCACGTCCTGGTCAGCAACTTCAACAACTCCGCCAACCTTCAGGGCACCGGAACCACGATCGTCGACGTCTCGCCCGGAGGCCAGTCCACGCTTTTCGCGCAGATCAACGCGGGAAGCTTGCCAGGTGCTTGTCCGGGCGGCATAGGCCTGACCACAGCGTTGGTCGTGCTGCGCAGCGGTTGGGTCGTCGTCGGCAGCCTGCCGACGAGCGATGGCATGGCCCACACCGCCAAGGCTGGCTGCTTGCTGGTCCTCGACAGCCGGGGCCACGTCGTGAAGACGCTGTCCGGGGACGGCATCAACGGGCCCTGGGACATGACCGCCTTTGAGTTCGATGACTTCGCAGCGCTCTTTGTCACCAACGTCCTCAACGGGACGGTGGCGGCGGGTGGTGCGACGGTCAACCGTGGCACCGTCCTGCGCATCGACCTGCTCACCCCTGAGGGCCGGACGCCGATCGAGCTGCACCGGCGGGTGATAGCCTCCGGCTTCCCCGAGCGCACGGATATCGCGGCGTTGGTGGTCGGGCCCACCGGCGTCGGCCTGGCCCGAGATGGCACGCTGTATGTGGCCGATACGGTCGGCAACCGGATCACGGCGGTTCGCGACGCGCTCTTCCGTGATGAGAGCGGAGGCATCGGCAAGGTGGTCTCGGCGGACGGCGATCTCAATGGGCCGCTCGGGCTGGCCGTGGCGCCGAATGGCGACATCCTGACAGTGAATGCGGGCGACGGGAAACTGGTCGAGACGACACCGAAGGGAGCCCAGGTCGGCTTCAGGCTGGTGGACAACACCGGCTCGC
>JALZAW010000453.1 GCA_030948155.1 Candidatus Dormiibacterota bacterium
CGCCTGCCCTCACTCCCGAGAAGCGGGCCGAAATGGGCGAGGCGGCCGTCCGCGCGGTGCGGGCAGCGGGTTACATCAACGCCGGGACTGTCGAGTTCATCTTCAGCGAAGGCGAGTTCTATTTTCTGGAGGTCAACGCCAGGCTGCAGGTCGAACACCCGATCACGGAAGAGGTGACAGGTGTCGACCTGGTCAAGGAGCAGCTGCGGGTGGCTTCGGGTCAGCCGCTCTCCTTCACGCAGTCCGACGTCAGCTGGACCGGCCATGCGATCGAGATGCGCATCAACGCTGAGGATCCGGCGCGCAAGTTCATGCCCAACCCCAAGCGGATCACCCGCTGGGTCCAGCCGGCCGGTCCCGGCGTGCGGGTGGACTCCGGCTTCGGCCCTGGCTCCGAAGTGCCGCCCAACTACGACTCGCTCGTCGCCAAATTGATTGTCCACGGCGCCGACCGGGCCGAGGCCATTGCTCGCGGCAGGCGAGCGCTGCGCGAGTTCGTGCTGGTCGGGCCGGCCACCACCATCCCCTATCACCAGGCGATTCTGGAGAGCCCAGACTTTCTGGCCGGGAACCTTTCCACCCGGTTCATCGACGACCATCCCGACCTGCTCATCCGCGCCAAGGAGCACCTGGGCGAGGTTTCCCCCTTCGACTACGGCGCCGATTCCCGCCACGTCGCCGCCGCTGCTGCAGCGGTTGCGGCGTTGACAGCCGGTGCGCAGGGCGCGTGAGCGGACGGGACTGGCGCCTGGAGCCTGCCCCTGAGCGGCCGTTCCAGGTAGTCAGCTCGCGCGAGGTAGCCCGCGCTGGCGACGTGGGTCTGCGGATGGACACTTTGCGCTGGCCGGAGGGAGGGGAGACAGATCATCGCGTCATCGAGACGCCGAGCGCAGTCTGGATGGTGCCTGTGTTCGAATTGGGCAACACAGTGCTGGTGCGCCAGTGGCGGCATCCCTGGAACCGCGTTTCCTGGGAGGTGCCGGCGGGAACGCTGAAGCCCGGTGAGGATCCCCTGCCGGCGGCGCGGCGGGAGCTGGCCGAGGAGGCCGGGCTCACGGCGGAGACCTGGATCCCGCTGGGTCAGACGCGGGGCTCAGCGGCGCTCACTGGTGTGCAGCATCTCTTTTTGGCCCAGAACCTGACCTCAGTCGGCCGGCGCCCTGAGGTGGCCGAGGCGGATATGATCGCTCGGACGCTGCCCCTTCGGCAAGCCCTGGTGGCCGCGTTCGACGGGACCATCGAGCACGCCACCAGCATCGCCGCCCTGTGTCGGGCCGGCCGGCATCTCGGGCTGCTCTGACGACTGGCGAGGACTGCGCGGGGCTACAGCCGCTTGGGGTCGGCTGACTGGAAACTACGGCCCTGGCTGGGCAGAACCTCTGCGCGACGCTTGCGGAGTCGAGCCGGATCCCGTTTTCGAACCGCTTGTTACCACCTGCTCTGGGATCTCGACGCCTGAGCCAGTGTCCAGCTTCAGCTGACGACGACCGTCCCCTCCATCCCGGGGTGGAAACTGCAGACGTAGTGGTAGCTGCCGGGCTTGTCGAACTTCTTGCTGAAGGTCTCGTTCGCGCTCATGGTCGTCGAGTTGCCCAGCGACTTGTCGTCAAAAATGACGTTGTGGATGTTGCCGCTGTGGTTGACCCACCCCACTGTCTCACCGGCTTTGATGGTGACGCTGGCCGGCTTGAAATCGCCGCCCTTGTTGGATGCGTTCACCTCTTCCACCATGGCGGCCGCCGGACCCGCTGGTTGCGCCGATTGCGAGGCGCTGGGGCTGGCGGAAGCGCTGGGCGCTGCGCTCGCGGGGGCCGACGGCGACATCGACATGTGTTCCGTCGGCTGGGAAGTCGCTTGGGAGGAACCGCTGCTGCCGCCGCCGCCACAGGCCGCCAGCGTCATTATCGCCGCCGCCAGTAGTCCAACTCTACCGAGTTTCATAATTCGCTCCTTTTATGTGAGTGATGTCCGGGGATCAGCTTGGAGAACCGCTGGCTAGGTCGCCAACGCAGATAAGGCGTGGCGCGGAAGTGGTGCGGTTTCGATAGGGAAACTGTAAGGGGAGCGGGGAGCGAGGAGCGCCGGCCCCTTGCGCGCGCCCTAGGTGGGGATGGAAAGGCGGACGGTCAAGCCGGGCTTCGGGAGCTCACGGGTCAGCTCGGCGTCGCCCGGATCAGCAGGCGGTCGCTGTAAGACTTGCGACCTGCGTCCCAGGTTCCGGCGCAGGTTATCAGCGTCAACCGGGACGGCCCGTCGGTGGAATACAGATCGGAGGGTGTCCGGTCGTTGGGCACGCGGCTGACGGAGTCAGCCCGGTAGTTGAGGCTGCGCCCGTCGGCGGCCACGGCGCTGATCGTGTCGCCAGGCTTGACCTGACTCAGGCGGGCGAAGACCGCGGGATCGCCGCTCTGGGTGTCCAGGTGACCGGTCAGTACGGTGTCGCCGTCCTGGCCCGGGCCGCTGCCCAGGTCGTACCAACCGACGTTGCCGGTATCACGTGGGGTGTTCAGCTGCAGTTCGGGCGTCACGCCGACCGACTCCACCGCGGCGTCCACGCCAATTGACGCGATGCGCAGCCGCTGCGGCGCCTGGCCTACCACGCGCGCGGGCTCCGGATTGTAAATGTCAGGCGCAGGCGGCACGCGCGGGATGGCCGCTGCCGCCGGGTGTGGCGCCAGCGTCTGGTGGCCGCTCACCTGGTGGCCGCTCACCTGGTGGGAATGCACGTCGACCCCCACCAGGGTCGCAGACAATCCGAACAGGACGGCCCCGCCGAGCACTAGCGCCCGGCGGGAAGCAGTCCAACCGCGAAGGCGTGCGATCACGCCCTTACCTACTCTTT
>JALZAW010000454.1 GCA_030948155.1 Candidatus Dormiibacterota bacterium
ACGCTGAATGTCGTTCTCGGCGCCGCTGGTCACGTCTCCGAAGACGATCTCCTCGGCGGCCCGGCCTCCCATAATGCCGGCGATCTGCTGCTTCAGCTCCTGCTTGCTGACCAGGTATTTGTCCTCTTCCGGGAGGGCCAGGGTCCAGCCCAGCGCCATGCCCCGGCTGATGATGCTGACCTTGCGCACGGGATCGCAGAGCGGCAGCGCCTTCATCACCAGCGCGTGGCCGACCTCGTGGTAGGCGATGACCTCCTTCTCTTTCTCCGAGATGCGCCGCGACTTCCTCTCGGGGCCGGCGATGACACGGGCGATCGCCTCCTCCAGCTCCTCCATGCCGATCACCTTGCGGTTGGCTCGGGCGGCCAGGATGGCGGCCTCGTTGATCAGGTTCTCCAGGTCTGCTCCGGTGAAGCCCGGCGTCTGGCGCGCCAGCACGTCCAGGTCGACCGCTGCCTCCAGCGGCTTGTTGCGGGCGTGCACGTCCAGGATCTGGCGCCGGCCGCCAATGTCGGGGCGGTCCAGGGTCACGTGGCGGTCGAAGCGGCCCGGGCGGAGGAGCGCCGGGTCCAGGACATCGGGACGATTGGTGGCCGCGATCACGATGACGTGGGTGTTGGTGTCGAAGCCGTCCATCTCCACCAGCAGCTGGTTCAGCGTCTGCTCACGCTCGTCGTGGCCGCCGCCCAGACCGGCGCCGCGCTGGCGGCCGACCGCGTCGATCTCGTCCACGAAGACGATGCAGGGGCTGTTCTTCTTGGCCTGCTCGAAGAGGTCACGGACCCGACTGGCGCCGACGCCCACGAACATCTCCACGAACTCGGAGCCTGAGATGTTGAAGAAGGGCACTGCCGCCTCCCCGGCGACCGCCTTGCTGAGCAGCGTCTTGCCGGTCCCCGGCGGCCCCACCATGAGCACGCCCTTGGGGATGCGCGCGCCTAGGGCCACAAACTTCTCCGGGTACTTGAGGAACTCGACCACCTCGGTCAGCTCCTGCTTCGCTTCCTCAACACCCGCCACGTCGACAAAGGTGACCTTGGGCTTGTCGCCGGTGATCATCCGGGCACGGCTTCGCCCGAAGGACATGGCCTGGTTGTTCCCGCTCTGGCTCTGGCGAAGGATGTAGTAGATGAAGCCGCCGATCAGCAAGAGCAGGATCAGGTTGGGGAGCAGGGCGGCCAGTAAGCCGGCCCCGCCGGCCGACTGGAAGGAGAAGGCGACGTTGTCCTTGTAGAGCTGCTGCTGCAGTAAGTCGGTGCCGGTATCCGGCAGCTGGACGTCGTGCCGGCTGCCGTTCTTGTCGGTGACGGTCGCGCTGGAGCCCTTGATCTCGACCTTGCTGACCTGGCCCTGGTCGGCCTTGGTCAGGAGCTGGGAGTAGTCCCAGGCGTCCCCCTTGGAGCCGTTCTCGAGCGACTGCCAGGTGAACCAGAAGACGATTCCCAGCACAGCAACCAGTCCGACATAGAAGAGGGTGGAGCGGGGGATACGGCTCAACTAGTTGGTCTTTTCGAGAGTCCTCGAGCTGATACTACGCGGGCCCCCGCCGGCGCGGCCCGGCCGTGGCCGCCGGAATCCACAGGCGCATGCAGCCGGTGGCGAGCGGGACCAGCTCGAGGGTGGCGGTCGCTGTTGCCCGCGAGCTCGCGGCCTTCTGCTGGGAGATTGCCACACCTCACGGCCATGATTGCGTCGCTGGCTCGCTGTCTATCAGGGCCTCCGGCTAGCTTTCGTGCAGAAATCAACGCTTAGCGTTAGCGCATCGGAGCGGTGACGGAGACTAACAGTGCCAAATGTTGATCAGGGCCTGGGAGGTGCCCAAGGCTGCCATCTCCTCGGAGGCCGAGGATCTTGCCCGGCTGCCTTCTCGGCTTGACTACCGAACGAACGATGCGCCCAGCTGCGGCCAAGAAGCGGTCGACCGCGGTCACGTGGTTGGCCGGCGCCCAAGGGGGTCGATCGCACGCCAGCCGGACGCGCCAAACCGCCAGGCGAGACGCGCAGCTTCTCTCTCTGGACGCGATTTCGCTCCCTCCCGCGCCTCCACCTGCCGCTCAGCCGTGCTTCACGCACGCCACCGTTCACTCAGACGGCGCTCACATCGCCGGAGCGGGGACGTTCGGTGGATCGGGGCTTAGACGGCGTTCGCGAGTCGGCTGGTCAGGGTGAGGACGGTGTGCTCGGGGTCGCAGAGAGCGACCGCGGCCCGGTGACCGAAGACGCGGAAGCGCTCGGGCGGGGTGTCCGTGCTCGCGCGTCTTCTCGACCGCCGCCGCGACCAGCTCGGCCCGCCCGGACCGGCCGCCGCCGAGCCGACCAGGCCATTTAGGACCTTATTCCTTCTCAAAACTGAAGGAGTCGAAGCGGAGGACTCTCGCATTCTCGTTGACGGCCCGCATCCGCTCCTCCGAGAATCCGCCGGGTCGCTTGGCATGGAGCTCGAAGTCAGCTCGAGATCCACACCGGTGTTCAGCGGCGAGGTGCGGCAGGATCTCCTGGGCCACCCGCGTGAGATCGCGGCTGTATCTCTCCGGGTTCACCCGATAAGTTCCAAAGAAGCGCGTCGGCCGGCCGGCTGACTCGTCGTCCCGTGTGCCGCCCGCAGGGAGAGTAATGTCAGCAGCCGCGGCGGGTTGGCGCAGCCCTCGGCCACCATTGAACCGCCGTCGCCCCGAGATGTGACGGTCTCCATGTCGCGCTGACTCCTGGCGACGTCGGGGGCCACGAGCAGGGTGGCGTCAGTCACCTCGGCGAACCGATCCCGGTGAGGGAGGGCCAGCCCCGCGAGTTTGTTGGCCCTTTCGTCGAAACCCTCCGCCAGGGCAAAGCCCTCCGACTCCC
>JALZAW010000455.1 GCA_030948155.1 Candidatus Dormiibacterota bacterium
CGCCGGCGGTTCGTCCAGCTTTGCCCGGCGTGCCTTCAACACCCCGGTGGGCTTCATAGTCGGCTGGATCCAGCTCCTCAATTACACGGCCACGGTGGCCATCTCCTCCTACTTCGCCATCGGCTACCTCGGCGTCTTCGGTCAGTACCTGGCGTTCTTCAAGAACATCAGTAATCCCACCTGGCATTCACTGGCGGCTGTGGCTCTGACCGCCTGCTTGGTGGTGGTCAATGTGATAGGGATCCAGGAATCGAGCGTGATGAACCTGATCCTGTCGCTGCTGGACCTGGGGACGCAGCTGGTCCTCGTGCTTCTGGGTGTGGTGCTGCTGCTCAACCTGTCCACTGTCATCCACAACATCCACTGGGGTATCGCGCCGACCTGGGGCCACTTCCTGTCCAGCATCTCAATCGCCATGGTCACCTACACAGGCATCGAGACCATCTCCAACATGTCCGAGGAGGCGAAGAACCCAAGCAAGTCAGTACCCCGGGCCACCTATGCGGTGATCGTCGCCGTCCTCTTCGTCTCCGCCTTTCTGCCCACCATCGGAATGAGCGTCTTTCCCGTCCACATGGACGCTCACGGGGCCTTCAGCACCGAGCTGGCAACCACCTGGAAGGGCGATCCGGTGGCCGGTATAGTCACCTTCTTCCAGCCTCCTGTTCTCGCCTTCTGGGCAGGCATCTGGGTGGCCATCCTGGCCTTCACGATTCTGGTCATCGCCACCAACGCCGGCCTGATCGGCATCTCGCGGCTGAGCTACTCGCTGGCCACCAATGCTATGTTTCCTTCAGCCTTCGGCAAGCTCCATCCTCGCTTCAAGACTCCCTTTGTCTCCATCATCGTGTTCGGCGTGGCGGCCGCCCTGCTCATCCTGCCGGCGCAGATCGACCTAATGGCCGCCGTCTATTCGCTGGCCGCCACCTTCGCATTTGCGGTCGCGCACCTGGCGGTAATGCGCCTTCGCTTCGTCGAGCCGTACCTCCGCCGTCCCTACCGGATGCCCTTCAACATCCCGTTTGGTAGGTCCAGCATTCCCGTGCTCTCGGTGCTGGGAGCGGTTGCGATCGGGTCGGTCTTCACCCAGCTGCTGCTCGAGAACGTCGGCAACTCGACCTTTATCTATGTCGGCTGGCTGCTGGCTGGGGGCCTGAGTTATCTGGCCTATCAGAAGGTCCACCAGCGGCCGATTTGGGAACCGCTCGCCTCTCCACCGAGGGCTGCTCGCCGGGTGGCCTTCGTAGCGCTCGCCGCCGCCCCCCGGCCGATCGAGCGCGTCCACGTCGGTCATCGTCACCTGCGAGTGCACGACACCAGCGGCCAGCTGCCGCTTGGCACTCACCATAGGCTTCGCTACTTCGACCCGGATAGCCACAAGCTGGGCAGGACCGCCTATCGGGGGCTGGTGCTCGTAGTCGCGGCGGTTTTCGCCGTGCTTGCACTCGCCTTTGATCTCTCCTCCTACGACCCCTTCGGGCCGGGCCTTGGCTGGTCACCCGGCGTCCTCTTCGTCATCGGTCTCTCGGCCTATCTGCTCTACCGCGGCAGAGGCGAATCACACAGGACCCCTGCACCTACCGACAAACTGGAGTTTTAGGATGACGGCTTGGGCGGCTGGTACCGTTCGGGCGGCTGGTGGTCCAACGCTGGCGGCCGGCCCTGGGCGCCCATGCCCCCGTCGACCTGGATCACCTGGCCGGTGATATAGGAAGCGTCTTCGGAGGCGAGGAACGTCACGGCTCCGGCGATATCGGCCGGCTGGCCGGCCCGGCCCAGCGGCGAGAGTTCGCCCTTGGGACTGTAGCTCTCAGTCTGCACGATGCTGGGAGCCACCGCGTTGACCCGGATGCCGAGCGGCCCCAGATCGAGGGCGGTGGTGCGGGTGAATGCCTCGATTCCGCCCTTGGAGGCGTCGTAGGCTGCCATCTGACGATGCGACCGGGTGCCGCCCCAGGAGCTCATGTTGACTATGCTTCCGCGCACCCCGGCCCGAGCCATGTGCCGCGCGACTCGCAAGGTGGTGAGGTAGACGCTCTTCAGGTTGGTCCTGATCACGGTGTCCCAGTGCTCCTCCTCGATATCGAGGAAGTAGCAGACGGGGGTCGCCCAGCCCGCATTGTTGACCAGGATGTCGACAGTTCCATAGCTGTTGATGGCTGTCTCGAGCAGTCTGTCGGCCGTCTCGGGGAGACCGATGTCCCCAGCCACAGTCACCACTTTCGCGCCACCCTGGCGAAGCTCGTCGGCGACAGCCTCCACCTCGCTCTGCTCCAACGCCGTCAGGACCAAGCGGCAGCCCTCCCGGGCCAACCGCCCGGCGATACCCTTGCCGATCCCTCGGCCGGCGCCGGTGACGATGGCCACCTTCCCCTCCAGACCCGTCAACTCCGTTGCACCTCCAATGACTAGTGAGATAGATCGACAGTGATGCTCTTGGTCTGGCTGAAACCGTCCAGCATGCCTTCCAGCGAGAACTCCCTGCCCAGGCCACTCTCCTTGTAGCCGCCGTAGGACTGCCCGATGATCTGACTGCCGCCGCGGTTCACCTGGACCCAGCCCGACTCGATTGCGTGCGCAGTGCGAAGTGCCCGGCTCACATCCCGGCACCAGACAAACGCCGCCAGACCGTAGTGGCTCTGATTCGCCATCTCGATCACCCTTGCCTCCTCGGACCAGGGAATGGCGACCAGGACCGGGCCGAATATCTCCTCTCGGGCCAGCCGCCAGTCGTTACTTCTGCTCTTGAAGACAGTGGGCTGAACGAAGTTGCCTTCGGCCAGCGCTCCCTCTTTCGGCGGCGGGCCGCCCAGCAGCAGCTCCGATCCCTTGCTGTCGAT
>JALZAW010000058.1 GCA_030948155.1 Candidatus Dormiibacterota bacterium
GGTTGCCAGGGGCCTGACCCCCAACAAATATTGGGGGCGGGTCCACCCGCCCATTCGCCTATCGCCTGATGCCCAACTTCGAGATCAGAGCGCGGTAGCGCTCGACGTCGTTGCGGCTCAGGTAGTTCAGCAGGCGACGCCGTTTGCCGACCAGGAGAAGAAGGCCGCGCCGAGAGTGATGGTCCTTCTGATTGACCTTCAGGTGCTCAGTGAGCTGCTTGATGCGCTCTGAGAAGATGGCAACCTGAACCTCTGGCGAGCCTGTGTCTGAGTCGTGGAGCCGATGCTCTCCGACAAGCCTTTCCTTAACTGCGCTATCTACTGCCAAACCGGGTGATTAGTCTACCGAAAGCCGGCCCCGTTACAGGCAGCTAGGCCTTGCCGGACGCCTGCCGGCCGTGCCGGGCGACGCCGTCGATAGTCACGGCCGCGAGCAGAACCGCACCGGTGATGACGAACTTGATCGAGGCCGGCAATCCCAGCAGGTCCATCCCGTTCGAGATCGAGATGATCACCAGTGCGCCGGTGACAGCCGACCAGACGGAGCCCCGGCCGCCGAAGAGGGAGGTACCGCCGATCACTGCGGCCGCTATCACGTTCAGCAGTAGGTCGGAGCCGCCCGACGACTGATTGACTGCGAGCAGCCGCGAGGCTGCCAGGACCCCGCCGCACGCCGCCATGACGCCGGCGAGCGTGAAGACGGCTGTTCGGATGCCGTTGACGGAGATGCCGGCGCGGCGGGCGGCCTCCGGGCTGCCACCGACAGCCATGATGTAGCGGCCGAACCGTGTGCGCCGAACCAGGAAGTCGAAGCCGAGGGCGAATCCGAGCAGGATGAGCAGCGCCAGGGGCACCCCGAGGTAGCCATTCAGGACGACAAGGGCCGCAGCGACAAGGATTACGAGGACTACGAGGCCCGCCAGCCAGGCGCCGATGGGACCGACGTCCAGGTCGGCAGCGCGACGCCGGCGCCGTGTCAGCAGGCCGCTGCCGGCGAACGCCAGAACGACAATCAGGCCCACCGTCCAGCCGGCCCAATCGGGCAGATAGGTGCCGGCCAGCGCGTCAATTGTGTTGTCAGTGAGGTTGAGCGTCCCGGTGGAGCCCAGGACGAGCAGCAGGGCGCCCTGCCAAGCCAGCAGCCCTGCCAGCGTGACCACAAACGAGGGGATCCGCAGGCGGCTGAACCAGAAGCCCTGGACGAATCCGATGGCGCCGCCCGCAACCACGGCGCTCGCGATCGCCAGCCCTGCCGGCACGCCGTGCTTCACGTTCAGCACCGCCATGATGCCGGCGCAGAGACCGCTGACCTGTCCCACTGAGAGGTCGATCTCCCCCAGCAGCAGGACCAGCACTATGCCGACCGAGATCGTCCCCGTCGCGGCTGTCTGGGTCGCCAGGTTGGTCAGGTTGCGGGGCGTCAGGAAGTTGGGGTTCAAGAACCAGAAGACTGCCCAGATCAGGATCAGGCCGACTATGACCGGCAGGGCGCCGACGTCGCCCTCCCGGATGCGGCGGACCCGGCCGCTGAGCCAGCCCCCGACACCGGTCGTGGCCTCGGCGCCTTGAGGTTGCGGCTGAACGGCAGTGCTCAGGTGAGGTCCTCCGCGGGTGCGTCGCTCGCCCGCAGCTGGCCGAATTCGGCGCCTGTGATGGCGCCCACGACCTCCTCCCGGCTTGCTGCCTTGACGTCGAACGTCGCCACTCTGCGGCCGAGGCGCATCACCACTATGCGATCGCACACCTCGAACACGTCGGCCATGTTGTGGCTGATCACGACCACGCCCAGACCCCTTTCGCGGAGGCGCAGGATCAGGTCCAGGACCTGGCGCGTTTGGGCGACGCCCAGCGCCGCGGTGGGCTCGTCGAGCAGAACAATCTTGGCGTCCCACATGACGGATCTCGCGACTGCTACCGACTGCCGCTGGCCGCCGGACAGCTCCGCCACAGGCGTCCGGACATGCGGGATCTTGACCGACAACCCGCGCAGCACGTCACGCGCCCGCTTCTCCATGGGCTCTTCGCGGAGCACCGGCAGGCCGCCGCGATCCTCCCGGCCCAAGTAGAGGTTGTTGACCACGTCGAGGTTGTCGCAGAGCGCCAGATCTTGGTAGACGGTCGACACGCCCAGCTTGGTCACGTCGTTCGGCCCGTGCACGTGCACCGCTTTGCCCTCGAAGCTGTAGGTGCCCTGATCGGCCACGTTGATGCCGGCGATCGTCTTGACCAACGTCGACTTACCGGCGCCGTTGTCGCCGACCAAGCCCAGCACCTCACCCGCATGAACCTCGAAGTCGACATCGGCCAGGGCCTGCACAGCACCGAAGCGCTTGCTGATCCCCTCCAGTCGGAGGATCGGGGTAGACGTTGCCACAGCGATTGGAGGGTGGCTCAGGAGTCGGGCGTGGGCGGCCCTGAGGCCGCCCACCCGCTGATCGTCGTTGTCAGCCGCAAATGGCTACAGTCCAGCCGCTTTGCAAGCGTCGGCGTACTGCGCTGTGCAGATTTGATCCTTCGGCCAGAAGCCATCCTTCACCACTGTGTCATTGATGTTCTTCTTGGTGACAGCAACCGGCGTCAGCAGTTCGGAAGGCACATCGGTAGTGCCATTGTTCTGCTTGCTCTTCGCCATGCCTGAGGGCAAGCCCTTGCCCTGAGCCAGGCTGACGGCCAGTTCGGCAGCGCCCTCGGCCTCCGGCTTGATCGCCTTATAGACAGTCATGTACTGCTCGCCGACCACCACCCGCTGAATGCCTGCCAGCTCGGCGTCCTGACCGGTAACCGGCGGGAAAGGAGCCTTGATGCCAGCGGCCTTCATCGCCGCAATCGCCCCGCCCGCCGTACCGTCGTTGGCCGCATAGATGGCATCGACCTTGTTGCCCAGCGCCGTCAGCGCCTGCTGCGCTTCGTTCTGTGCCTGGTCCGGGCTCCAGTCTGGCGTGTCGTATTCCTTGGCGATCTTTGCCTTGCCGTCCAGCACGCTGTGGGCCCCGGCCTTGAACTGAGCGGCGTTGGCGTCGGTCGGCGATCCGTTGATCATCACGATCGTCGGGTCCGGCTTGCCGGCCAGCCCCTGGAGCAGCGCCTGGCCCTGTAGTTGGCCCACCTTGTGGTTGTCGAACGATATGTACACGTCGACGCCGGTGGTGTTCTGAATCAGGCGGTCGTAAGAGACGACAGGGACTTTCTGCTGCTTAGCCTTCTGGGCGATGGCCGCCGCAGCCTTACCATCGACGGCGTCCAGCACGAGGACGTTCGCCCCGTTGGTCAACGCAGCATCCGCCTGCGACTGCTGCGCCGCCGCATCCTGGTTGGCGTTGCTGTAGAGGACCTGACAGTCGCTGCAGAGCGACTTGACCTTCGCCTCGAACAATGGGCGATCCTTGCTCTCGTAGCGCGCGGTCTTGGATTCAGGCAGCAGGAGCGCTATCTTCTTGGCACCTCCGCCGCTCGAGCCTCCACTCCCGCTGGAGCTGCTGCCACCGCAGGCGGAAGCGGTTATCGCCGCCACCACCGCCAGCACAGTGGCGATCCGACCAAGTCTCATCTACTCCTCCTCACGAACTGACAGGCTCACGAACTGACAGGTTTGGGTCGCACGGATACTACACGGCCTTTATCGCCTGCGGGGAGCAGGGTTCCCGATCCAGGGATCGGCCGAAGGTCAAGCCCACTGGCGCGCTGCGCTCTTTGGTCTTCTGTCCTAGACCTCCACTACCGAGCCGTCCGCACGGGGATCGGCGCCGCCCTGCCAGCGACCATCGGCGCCGCGGATCAGGGCTTGGGCGTGCCCGAGCTGGCTGGACCGGGATGGCAGCAGATGCACTCTGGCGTCCCCCGAGCGCAGCAGCTGCCGGGCGGCCGGATGATCTGCCTCCAGCCACAACTGCTGGCCGCCGGGCGCCACCCTCACTCGGGGCCGGGCCACAGCGTCGGCGGCTGACAGGCCGGCATCAGCCAGATTCTGCCAGACCTGGGCTTGGATCTGGGGCTGGCCATCGGCGCCCATGGTGCCAAAGGCTGCCCAGCAGCCGCCGCCGCGACCGGCCAGCGCTGGGATCAAGGTGTGCATTGTCAGCTTTCGTGGCTCCAGCCGATTGACGTGGGAGGGCTTCAGGCTGAAGTAGGAGCCGCGATTGTGCAGCAGCACACCCGTGCCCCCGGCGACTATGCCGGAGCCGAAAGAGCCGGCCAGGGATTGGATCAGGCTGACCACGTTGCCGTGTTCGTCAGCAGTGCAGAGATAGACAGTGTCGCCCTCAGGGAGCTCATCGCCCGCTCCGGAGCCATGCGCGTCGCGGTCGAGGAACGGCCCCACCGGAGCGGGGCTGAAGTCGGGGTCCGTGATGTAGGTGTCCCGCAGTGGATAGACGGCATCCCGGGCCCGCTGCAATGCCTGCACGTAGGCGAGCGGCGGTGCCTGAGCAGCCGTTTCCAAGCGGTGGATGAGGCCTGCCGCGGCCAGGCCCTGAGTCGGTGGCGGCATCTCATAGACGACGAGACCGTGATAGCGGAAGGCGATCGGCCGCACCCATGCGGAGCGGTGCTGAGCGAGGTCTTCGGCGGTGATCAGGCCACCCCTCCGCTCCAGTGCAGCGACTATCCGGCCAGCGATCGCGCCCCTGTAGAAGTCGTTGAAGCCGAAACGGCCAATCGCGTCAAGGCTGTCCGCCAGGTCCTTGTTGCGAAGCAGCATGCCGGCGCGAAGCGGTGGCAGCAGACGGGCCGACTCCGCGTCTCCGCCGAGCAGCGGCGAACATTCGACCAGCGCCTGAGCCAGGCCCGGAGTCACGAGGAAGCCCTCTCGGGCAAGGGCCGACGCGGGTGCTAGCAGCGGCTCAAAGCCCAGGCTGCCAAATCGCTCCAGCAGCCGGCCCCAGGCCTCGACAGTACCCGGCACAGTGACCGTGAGAGAGCCCGCCTCGGGCATCCGGCTCAAACCCCTGTCGCGCAGCGCCTGCCAGGAGGCCAGGGAACCCGAGCGGCCGGCGCCCGTGAGGCCTATCGGTTCTCCGGCGCCAACCGGCCAGATCAGGGCGAAGAGATCGCCGCCGATGGCTGTCATGTGCGGGTAGACGACGCAGAGCACAGCGTTGGCGGCGATCGCCGCATCAATGGCATTGCCGCCCGAGCGCAGGATGTCGCCCGCCGCCTCGCTGGCCAAGTGATGGGGGGTGGCGGCGATGCCGTGGGTCAGGGGACTACCACTTCCAACGCCTGCGGCAGCACATCGAACTCCGCCGGTAGCTGCCCTGGGCGCTCGCCGTCGATTTCCAGCCGCACTGCCTCATCAGCGGCGGTGAGCTCGATCTCTCTCGCCAGCATGTGCCAGATCTTGGGACCGCCCCGCTGCAGGTGAGTTCCTTGCCGGAATTGCAGCAAGGCGCGGGCACCCTCCAGGACGCCGAGATCGCCGACGACTACCACATCCAGCCGGCCATCATCAGGCCTGGCCCCCGGCGCGATGAGCATGCCGCCGCCGTAGTAGCGGCAGTTGGCCACCACCACCTGCCGGGCGACGACATGATGCTCGCGTCCGTCGAGGACTGCGCGGATCCGCTTGTTGCGCCAGCGGAGACCTGTCGCCACAGTGGCCATGAGAAAGGTCGCCTCGCCGCCGGCCAGGCGCCCGGAGCGCTCCACCCGATCCACCACCTCAGCCCCCATGCCGGCGCTGGCTATGTTTACGAAGAGCCGACTCACTGGCAGGCCGTCGGCCGTCCGGCAGCGCACGCGGCCCACATCGAGGCGCCGACGGAACCCGCGCTTCAGCATCGCGGCGGCCGCATCCGGATCCGTCGGAAAGCCGAAGCTGCGCCGAAAGTCGCCGCCGGTTCCCATGGCCAGGACCCCCAGGCAGGCGGCCCCGACTGGCTCGGTCCCTTGGAAGAAACCGTTGGCCACCTCGTTGATGGTGCCGTCCCCGCCGGCCGCCACGACCAGGCGCCTGCCCTGCCTCACAGCTTCCCGAGCGATCTCCGTCGCGTGCCCGCGGCGGTCGGTCAGGGCCACGTCGAAGTCGAGGCCCGCGGCCCGCAGCCGGGCGGCCCGCTCGGGCCAGCTCCGCCCCGTACGGCCGCCGGCGGCCGCCGGATTCATGACGATCATGATCTCCTTCAGGTGCGGCCGCCCGGACCGACGCCCCCGACGGCGTTCGGGTTCAGCCGACCCTGGGGGTCGAGGGAATCGCGCAGAGCCGTCCAGATTTCGCTCCAGCCACCCATCTCGGCAGTCACATAGGGCGCCTTCAGCCGCCCAACGCCGTGATGATGGCTCAGCACGGCGCCCTGCGCAAGCGCCGCCCTGAGCGCGGCGTCCCAGCTGCGCCGGTAGAGCCTCTCCGCGTCTTCCTCCGCTTCAGCCGAGCCGGCAAAGGTGAAGTAAGCGCAGCAGCCCTGCTCTGAGGCGTGACTGAAGTGGCAGAGGACCAGCTGGGCCGTCTCCGCGAGGCGCGCCCGAACCTCACGATAGAGCTCGGGCAGGCCGGTCCACGTCTGGGCCACTTCGATGGTGTCGAGGTAGGAACCAGCTCCAGCCAGCAGCTCCTGGAGGCGCTCGGCCGAGAGATCGTAGCGATGGTCCAGCCAGCGCCGCCAGAGAGGGTCGCCGAGCGGTCGCAAGCCGGTCAGCTGCGACTCCATCAGCTCCAGGTCGACCTTGGCGCGCCTCAAAGGACCCGCGCTCGAGATGAGGAGGAGGCAGCCCTCAGTTTGGCCTTGGAGAACGGAATCCGCCTCGTCATAGAGCCGGCCCACATAGAGGTTGAGGCCTGCCTGGGTGACCTGTTGGAGGGCTGTCAGACCCTGCTCGACGCTCTCCGCCGCGTAAGCCGTGCCGAGCACCGCCTCCGGTAGCCGGTGGACCTTGAGGCTCGCCTCGACGATGACCCCCAGGCCGCCCTCGGCGCCGCAAAAGAGCTGATGCAGGGCCGGACCGATAGCGGACCGAATCGGTGCTCGGGCGGCGACCAACCGGCCGTCGGCCAAAAGGGCGCTCAGGCCGAGCAGCATGTCCTCGATCGAGCCGTAGAAGCTGGATGCCTGGCCTGAGGAGCGGGTCGAGATAAGACCGCCCACCGTCGCCACCGGCAGGGAGGCAGGGTGATGGCCGAGGGTGAGGCCCCGCTCGTTCAGCAGCTGTTCCAGCTCGCCCAGCACGACGCCCGCCTGGGCCCGCACGCAGAGGTTCGACTCGTCGATCTGAACCCGGCTCAGTCCTGTCAGATCCAGCAGCACATCTCCCGCGCTGGCGCTCACCGCACCGCAGACGCCGCTGCCGCCGCCCCGCGCGACAATCGCGCCCGAGTGAGATGAGCTCAGGATCTCCTGCAGCTCGGCGATGGAACGGGGTCGCCGGGCGTCCACCGCCGGTGGCCGCTGCCCGGCGCGGCGCCGCATCAGCCCCAGGGGCCAGAGATCAGACTCGAAGACCGGCATGTGAGCAATCATCACAGCAGGCAGACGTTCGCGTCCGGCTGGGCGACATCTGCCTGAGGGCCTGAGCTCAAAGAGACTGTCTTTCGGCTGGTACTGGCAATCAGGTCAGGGGATGAGCGTCAGTGAGCCGGCGGGTCTCTCTGACGTCCCTGGCGATCTGGCTGCTGAGCCTCTGCGAGTCGGGGAACTTCGCCTCCTCCCGGATCCACGCGGCAAAGCGCAGCTCGACCCGGTGTTGGTAGAGGTCGCCTTCGAAGTCAAGCAAATAGGCCTCCACGCGCAGTTCCGTCTTATCAAAGGTCGGCCGGTAGCCGACGCTGATGGCGGCCCGAAAGTCCCCCAGCGGAGTCCGAGCCCAGCCCGCATAGATACCCCGCGCCGGGACCAGCTTTCCGGGCGGCACAGCCAGGTTGACAGTGGGCCAGCCCATCTGCCGACCAATCCTGTCGCCCGGCTCGACCAACCCACTCAGACCAAACTGCCGGCCCAGCATCCGATTGGCCGGTTCCAACTCGCCCAGAGTCAAGAGCCGCCGCACCGCCGAGGAGTGGACGGTCTCTCCGTCCAGCTGGATTGGCTGTACGACCTCCACCTCATAGCCGTGAGAGCGTCCATGCTCGCGGAGCCAGCCGACGTCGCCTGAGCGAGCCCTGCCCAGGGCGAAGTCGTAGCCGACCACCAGGCAGCCGAGGTCCACGGCCGCAAGTACGCGCGCCATGAACTCTTGAGCTGGCAGCCCAGCCAGCGCCCTGTCGAACGCGACAACTATCGCCTCGTCCACTTGCAATTCCCTGACCAGCTGCAGACGCTCGTCCAAGGTGGTGATCTGGGCCGGGCAGTTCGCGGGGTCGAGGACGCAGCGAGGATGGGGATCGAAAGTGATCCAGGCTCGTCCCAGGTCGCGCCGAGCTGCCTGGCCGCTCAGTTCGCGCAGAACGGCCTGGTGGCCGAGGTGGAGGCCGTCGAAGCTGCCGATCGCCAGCGCCACTCGACCCAGCGGCGGCTCGGGTAAGCCGAAATGCGTCCTCAACCCAGGACTTTGTCGGGCACGAAAGTGCGGCGAAGCAGGTCTGCATGGCCGAGAGCCACGAGGCGGCCGGCTTCGTCGTGGGCTCTGAGCAGACCGGCGCCCGGCTCAGGCCAAACCCGGACCGCCCGGCCCTGCCGCACCTGGGCTTCCTGCTCGGCAGTGAGGCGGACCGGCGGCATCTCCGGCAGCAGCACCTCCGAAGGAAGCAGCCTGGCCTCCAGCGACGCTGCGTCTCGGAGCTGCTCCAGCTGCACGGAGTCCGACACCAGCAGCGGTCCGTAGGCCGAGCGGACCAAGGCGCCAAGATAGCCCCCACAGCCCAGCGTCTCGCCGAGATCGCGAGCCAACGAGCGGAGATAGACGCCACTTGCGCAGACGACCCGAATCAGGGCCACGGCTGGCGTCCCAGGCCGGAAGTCCAGCAGCTCGGCGGAGTGAATCCGCACCTCGCGCGCGGGCGGCCGCTCCGGCTTTCCTTCCCGCGCTCGGCGGTAGGCGCGTTGGCCTTCGACCTTGACGGCTGAGAAGGTTGGTGGTTCCTGCTGGATGGTGCCCACGAACTGGCGAAGGCACTGCGCGACCTGCTCTCGGTCCAAGCCGGCAGTGCTCCCGGCCACTTCCAGCTCCGCTTCGGCGTCGTCGGTGGCGCTGCGAAAGCCGAGGTGAACGGCAGCGTCATAAGTCTTGGGGAGCTGGTGAGCCAGGTCTGTGAGACGGGTGGCGGACTCGAAGAGAACGGGCAGGACTCCGCTGGCCAGCGGATCGAGGGTGCCCGCGTGACCGACCCGCCGGGCGGCAGTCAGCTCGCGAAGCTGGCGCACCACCGTGAACGAACTGGCCCCAACGGGCTTATCGACGTTGAGGACGCCGGCCTTCACACCCCGGCCCCAGCCGCCGTTCCGGCATTGGGTTTCTCCTCCAGCTCCAGGACGGTGTGCCGGACCACTCGGACCACGCGCTTTACGGCTTCCTCGAGCGGCAGCCTGATCTCAGCACCCGCCGCCCGCACGTGACCACCACCGCCGAAGTTGGCGCAGAGCGCTGCCGCGTCGACTGGCTCGCGGCTGCGCACGCTGATCTTGGTGAGCCGGTCCGACACCTCCTTGAACAGGATCGCCACGAGTTCGCCTTCGATGCTGTTGAGAGTGTCGATGATGCCCTCCGACTCGGCCATCACCGCCCCGGCCCTATGCAACATATGTCGGCTCACGCAGGCGTGGACCAACCTGCCCTTCATCTCCACCCGCATGGTGGCCAGTGAAAGTGCCGAGAGCTTCAGTGTCGATAGCGGCCGCGACTTATAGACAAAGGTGGCGCACTGGCTGGGATCGGCACCCAGGGCTACCAGCCGGGCCCCGTCCTCCAGCGCGCGAGCGTTCGTGTTCTCGTGACGAAAGCCGCCAGTGTCAGTCATCAGGGCGGTGTAGAGGTTCGTCGCCATGCTGGGGGTGATGGTCCAGCCGTACTCGCTGAACATGTCGAGACACATCTGGCCCACCGCCGCCGCGTCCGCGTCGATCCAATTGAGGTCGCCGTAGAGCGTGTTCGATGGGTGGTGGTCGATGTTGACGATCTTGACTTCGGGGGGAAGGTTCTGAGCAACAGCACCGCTCCGTTCTCGGCTGGCGGCGTCCAGAAAGATAGCCAGGTCGGGGGCCGCACCGGGAGGCAGCCGGGAGCCGGCCTGGGCGAAACCCGGCAACCAGGAGTACTGAGCCGGCAGCGGCGCGGGCAGCGCGATGTGGGGAGTCTTGCCCAGCCCTCGCAGGGCCTCTGCGAAGGCAAGTACGCAGCCCAGCGCGTCCCCGTCGGCATCCTTGTGGCTCAGAATCACAGGTTCCTGACTGCCGTCGATCAGGCTCTTCAACTGGCTGAGATGCTGGTCGAGCGCTTCTGGACTCACGCCGTCCCCTTTCTC
>JALZAW010000456.1 GCA_030948155.1 Candidatus Dormiibacterota bacterium
GACTGCATCCTCGTGATGGGTTCGAACATGGCGGAGAACCACCCCGTCGGCTTCCAGTGGGTGATGGAGGCGAAGCTCAAGGGCGCGCCGGTCATCCACGTCGACCCTCGCTTCACTCGCACCAGCGCCAACGCCAGCTTCCATGTGCCCATCCGCGCCGGCAGCGACATCGCGTTCCTGGGCGGCATAGTTCACCACATCCTGGAGACCGACAGCTGGTTCAAGGACTACGTCCTGCCCTACACGAACGCGGCCAACATTGTCGGCGAGAAGTTCCGCGACACCGAGGACCTGGACGGCCTGTTCAGCGGCTGGGATCCTGCCAAGGAGGGCTACGACACCGCCAGCTGGCAGTTCGCCGGAATGGCCAAGGCGAACTCAGCCCCGGAGGGCCAGGGCAATGCCGCCAAGGCGGAGCCCAGCGGCGGCCTGGGCGGTGGTCTGGCCGATGCGGAGCCGGAGCGAGACGAGACGCTGCAGCACCCGCGCTGCGTCTTCCAGCTGCTGAAGCGGCACTTCAGCCGCTACACGCCGGAGATGGTGGAGGCGCTGACAGGTGTCCCCAAAGAGCGCTTCGTGCAGGTCGCTGAGCTGCTCTGCGCCAACTCGGGGCGTGAGCGCACCTCGGCCATCGTCTATTCGGTCGGCTGGACCCAGCACACAGTCGGAGTCCAGCTCATCCGTACGGCCGCGATCATCCAGCTGCTGCTGGGCAACATGGGCCGACCTGGCGGCGGCATCATGGCGCTGCGCGGACACGCGAGCATCCAGGGCTCGACCGACATCCCGACGCTCTACGACCTGCTGCCCGGCTACATCCCGATGCCGCATGCCGAAGACGTGGACCTCCAGACCTATCTGGACGGCCACGTGAAGAGCGGCGGTGGCTGGGCGAGACTCGACAGCTACCTGATCAGCCTGCTGAAGGCGTACTGGGGCGAGGCGGCCACGCCCGAGAACGACATGAACTATGGGCGCCTGCCGCGCATCGACAAGGACCACTCGACCTATCGCACGGCGATAGCCATGCTGGAGGGCAAGGTCAAGGGCTACTTCCTGCCCGGCGAGAACCCGGCCGTCGGCTCGGCCAACGGCAAGCTCCAGCGAGCCGCGATGGCGCAGTTGGACTGGCTGGTGGTGCGGGACCTGTTCCTGATCGAGAGCGCCACCTTCTGGCAGGACGGGCCGGAAGTGGTCGCCGGTCAAACCCGGCCAGAGGACTGCAAGACCGAGGTGTTCTTTCTGCCGGCGGCTGCCCACACGGAGAAGAGCGGCAGCTTCACCAACACGCAGCGGCTGGTGCAGTGGCACCACCAGGCGATCGAGCCGCCCGGCGACTGCCGCAGCGAGCTGTGGTTCTACTACCACCTGGGCCACGTCATCCGCGAGAAGCTGGCCGCTTCCAACGAGGAGCGCGATCGGGGGATTCTGGAGCTGACCTGGGACTACGGGGCTTCGGGTCCAAAGGCCGAGCCCAGCGCTGAGGCTGTGCTGCGGGAGATCAACGGCTGGGACAGAACTGGGCGGCCGCTGAGCGGCTTCGCCGACCTGAAAGCCGACGGCTCCACGACATGCGGCTGCTGGATCTACTCAGGGATCTACGCCGACGGCGTGAACCAGGCCGCGCGCAAGAAGCCGGGCAGCCAGCAGACCTGGGTGGCGCCGGAGTGGGCCTGGGCCTGGCCCGCCAACCGCCGCCAGCTCTACAACCGGGCCTCTGCGGACCCGGCCGGAAAGCCCTGGAGCGAGCGCAAGCGCTATGTCTGGTGGGACGCCGAGCGGGCTGAGTGGCAGGGCGATGACGTGCCCGACTTCAACCGCACCAAGGAGCCCACCTACCAGCCGGGCGAGGGCGCCGGTGGCGACGCCGCGTTGTCTGGAGACGCGCCGTTCATCATGCAGGGCGATGGCCGCGGTTGGCTCTACGCTCCCTCCGCGGTCCTGGACGCCCCGCTGCCGCCGCACTACGAGCCGCACGAGTCGCCCGTCCGCAACCGCCTCTATGAACAGGAGGCGAACCCGATGCGGGAGATCTACAACCATCCGCTCAACCCCTACAACGATGATCCTGAGAAGTACCCGTTCGTGATGACCACCTACCGCCTGACCGAGCACCACACGGCCGGCGCCATGAGCCGCAACGTGCCTGTGCTGAGCGAGCTGCAGCCTGAGTTCTTCTGCGAGATCAGCCCTGAGCTGGCCGAGCTTCGCGGTCTGGAGCAGGGCGGCTACGCGGCCATCATCACAGCCCGCGGCCGAATCCATGCCCGGGTCATGGTGACCGATCGCATAGCGCCGCTGCGGGTGGCCGGCAAGACACTTCATCAGGTCGGCCTGCCCTACCACTGGGGCCAGCGGGGGCTGACCCGCGGCGACTCCGCCAATGATGCGTTCCCCATCGTGCTGGACCCCAACGTGCACATCCAGGAGGTGAAGGCGGCCACCTGCGACATCCGGCCGGCGGAGAGGCCCAAGTGGCCATAAACAGCGGCCCGCCGCCCTATCCGGGCGAGGTCCTGGTTCAGCCGGTGCCAGGGGACGAGGTGGGCTTCTTCACCGACAGCTCCATCTGCATAGGCTGCAAGGCCTGCGAGGTCGCCTGCAAGCAGTGGAACAACGTGCCGGTCGACGACATCCGCTACCTGAACAGCTCCTATGACAACACCGGCGAGCTGTCGGCCAACAGCTGGCGGCACGTGAGCTTCATCGAGCAGAAGCGCGACGACGGTGTGGCCTGGCTCATGAACTCGGATGTCTGCAAGCACTGCAAGCACGCCGCCTGCCTGGACGTCTGCCCCACCGGCGCCATCTTCAGGACCGAGTTCGACACGGTGGT
>JALZAW010000457.1 GCA_030948155.1 Candidatus Dormiibacterota bacterium
GCGACCGTGACAAGCCCTGCGGCTTCGCCGGCCACCCCGAACGTAGTCCGCGTGGTGCCGACCGCCGATGCGAACCCAGATAGCAACCTGCCCATTTGCAAGCGGACCGCCGGCCCAATCTGTTGACGCGACGGGAACTCTTTCGTGGCGAGGGCCTTGGGGCACCACTCCCTGGGCCCCTTCGTCACGACCCACCGCCTCATGGCGACGGGGGCGTCAGAGCTGTCGATCGATCTCGGCAGCTTCGTGCACCATGGACCGACACCTCTTCTACAGGTCGGCTAAACGACGCTGTAGCCAGCTGCCAGACGAGCCAGCCCCCAGGGCTGAGCGGGAACGCCCGCGCTCTGATCGCATCGGCCGAATCCGAGGTCTCAGTGAGCGCCGCTTCCGCTTGGGAGATCTCGATCAAACGCGCGCTGGGCAAGCTGGACGCACCTGATGACCTGGAGGCTCAGCTGGTGCAGCATCACTTCAGCCCGCTCGCGATCAGCGTTGGCCACACGCTGGCCGCTGGCGCGCTACCCCGCCACCACGAGGACCCGTTCGACCGCATGCTGGTTGCGCAGGCACGGCTGGAGGGCTTGACGATCGCGACCCGGGATCCCAGCTTCGAGCCTTACGGGGTGCCAACCCTGGCAGCCTGACGCGGAGCGCCATCGCGCGCGTCCCCTAGCAAGCGTGAAAGGTTCGCGCGGCGCCGACTCGTCGCGTCGATCTCGAATACAAGTGCACCCAGGTTTCCACAGTAAGAACCTTTTGACTTTCCTTAACGGCGGGCCGATCGCTCTCGCCGGCCGCCACGCAAAGGTCCGGCGCGACGGCTACAAGGCTTGGGCCGCTAACCCATAGCAAGTCTCTCTGGAGACCAATCCGCGCTTGGGTTTGGGGTCGAAACAGCCGCAGTCAACCGGTCCTCGAGCGTGGCGGTCGCCAAGCCGACCAACCTACCGATCGGCTTGATCATCGGTACCCTTGCGTAATGCGATCCCTGCGGTATTCCATCAACGTCACCTTGGACGGTTGTTGCGATCATCGTGCAGTATCCACGGACGAAGACTTACATCGTCACGCGGTGGAAAGCCTCGATCAGGCCGATGCTCTCCTCTTTGGCCGGGTGACTTACGAAATGATGGAGGCAGCGTTCCGGTCGCCGGCACCGACGGGAGCTAGGCCGGATTGGATGGAACCCTTCGCCCGGACTATCGACGCGGCAAAGAAGTACGTCGTGTCGAGGACACTGGACCGGGTTGATTGGAACGCGGAGCTCGTGCGCGGGGACCTGGGGAAGGCCGTACGGGAGCTGAAGCTGGAGTCTGGTAAGGGACTGTTGGTGGGAGGCGTGAAGCTCCCGCTGGCGTTGGCGGAGCTGGGATTGATCGATGAGTACGAGTTCGTTGTGCAGCCCAGGCTGGTGGGCCACGGGCCGACCTTGTTCGCGGGCCTATCGAAGGTTGTCGACCTCAGTCTCGTGAGCCGGCTGGAGTTCGGTTCCGGGGCCGTGGCGATGCGGTACGAGCCTAGAAGATAACTGTCTGGGTGGCGGCGCCGGCGACGTCCCGCCCTTGCGGTGGCGGCGGGACTGCACGCGGCGGCCCCGGTGCCTGAGCGCCACCAACCTCCGGAGGGGCAGTATGTAGGCCAGGATCGCCGCGAAGGCGTGGATAGCTGGGATATGAATGATCGACGTGCCAACGCCGGTCATCCACGGCGACTCCGACGGCATTGTTCCGTTCGAGGTCAGCGGCAAGCGATCCCACGAGTCGGTCTCAGGCAGCGAGCTGGTGCTGCTCAAGGATGCGCCGCACGGGTGCAACGTCACCCACGCCGCTGAATTCAACTCGGCGCTGCTCGGCGTTCCTGGCCAAAGAGGTGACCCAGCCGAAGAGCGGCCAGACGGAGCTGTAGTCGCCTGACGGCAGGACCGGGTCACTGGAGCAGTGAGCGATCGGGAAAGCGTGATGCGCCGGGCGGCGCTTCGGCGTCTGTCGCCGTCGCTCCAGCACCAGTCCGATCCTGGGTTGGTGGCGCTGCGCAGGGCGGCTCCGACCGCTCTCGTCATTCCCCTGGCGCTCCTCTTCGGGCGGTTCGTAGTCGGCGACCCGCAGAACCTGATCTTCATCGTGTTCGGCTGCTTTGCCCTGCTGGTCTTGGCGGACTTCGGCGGCGCCCTCCTGACGCGGTCGCTCGCGTATCTCCTGACGATAATGGCCGGCCCGGTTCTGATTGCGCTCGGGACCCTTGCCTCGGCGACAGCCGTCGGTGCCGCGCTCGTGATGTTGGTGGTCGGCTTCGGACTTGCCCTACTCCGAGCTGTTCTCCGAGCTGGACCAGCTCGCCGATCTGGCCGAGAGGCCCTTCCCGGATGCGCTGGCCGGCGGCCCTCCTCCGCCACGCTGAGACGACCAGGCCGGCGTTGACCGCCGTCAGCGTCGCGCACTCGGCAGCGGCCAGGTCCAACCGCCTGGCGCGCGTGAAGAGTGGCGGCCAGGCGGCGTTGAGGAGGGACTGGCTGACGAAGAGCACCAGGATCGCGCGGCCCGCTCGGCCGCGCCGCAGCCAGAGTAGGGAACCGACTGACGCGATACTCTGGCGGGCGGACTGCAAGGCCTTGGTATTGACCGCCTTCGCGACCTTCCTCAGCTGGACGATCTACCGCATGAACCGATGATGGGCAGCGAGACTGGCCCGTTGAGGTGCCCGGTTGCCGTCGACGGCATGGTCTCCCCTCGAGTGAGTACGCTGGTTGAGTGGCCAGCCTGGTGTTGGGACCGGTGCTCAGACACGTTGGACTACACGATGCGACAGTGTGGGTCGAGACGGACCGGCC
>JALZAW010000458.1 GCA_030948155.1 Candidatus Dormiibacterota bacterium
CCGACTGCGTGCGGCCGGCGTTCACTATGGCGACGCCACCCGGCGTGAGATGCTGCCTCGCCAGGCTGAAGAACTCCTTGGTGGTCAGGTGGAAGGGGATGTATGGCTGACGGTAGGCATCCATCACTATGATGTCGAACTTCGATTCCGGCGCCTGTGTCGCCAGCCAGTAGCGCGCATCCTGAACCTGCACATCCAGATTGGGCTCGTGCAGATCGAAGTACCTGCGGGCGACCTGCAGGATGGCCGGGTCGATCTCGACGCCTGTCATCTGGAGCGAGGGGCCGAAGGCGGCGTCGTATTGGCGGGCGGCTGTGCCGCCGGCCAGGCCCAGAATTGCTATTCGCTTCGGCCTGGGCTCCTTCTTCTGGCTTGAGCGGAAGTAGGGCCCGAGCAGGAAGTAGTCCCAGGGACCGCCGGTGGTGAGCGACTGTGGGTTGTAGATGGAGTGCACCGCCAGGCCCTCATTCAGGATCAGTTCAGTCTTGGCTCCGTCCTGCACCACCTGGATGTAGTTGTAGGCGGAGTCCGTCTCGTAAAGGAGGCGTCCGTACTCCGGCGGCTTGATGCCGCGGGGCAGAACGATTCCGCCCGCGATCACGATGACCAGCATCAGGGCGTATAGCCGCCGCCGGGGCACCGGCCACAGCCCGAGGACGGAGAGGACGAGCAGGGCGAGGCTGAAGACGATGAGCGTGGGCCGCGTGCCGTAGGTGGGGATGAGCCAGAAAACCGGCAGAAAGGTGCCCAGGATGCTCCCCGCGGTGCTGAGCGCATAGACTGCGCCGGCCGTGTTGCCGCCGGTGGTCACGTCGCGGAGCAGGAGCCGGATCGCGAAGGGTGAGACGCAGCCGAGCAGGACCACCGGCACCGCGAAGAGCAGGACCACCGCCAGGAGCGTGCCGAGCACCAGGCCTGCTGAGAGCTGGGCAAAGCCCTGCTGCGACTCGAGCAGGATGGGATAAGCGAGGAGGGGGACCAGGCCAATCCAGAGCCCGGCCCAGGCGGTGATCTGGAAAAGCAGGTCGTGACGGGGCCAGCGGTCGGCGAGCCGACCGCCCAGCACATAACCAGCGCTGAGATAGACGAGCACCAGTCCGATGAGCACTCCCCAGACATAGAGGCTGGTCCCGAAGTAGGGCGCCAGCAGGCGCGAAGCACCGAACTCGACAGCCAGGGACGACATGCCGGACACGAAGACCAGCGGGAGCAGCAGACGGCGGTTTTCCAAGCCTGTGCAGCTTAACCGGCAGGGGAGGCGAGCCTCCCCTGCCAAACCCCTCCAGGTCAGTGCTTACAGCCGACTGGCGGCCAGACCGGCCGGCTCCGCCGGAAGCGGTCAGCCGGGACGATTCGCCCGAGCCCTCGTTGGCGGTCCGGCGTCAGCTGGGCAGCTCGGTAGCCCAGGCTTTCGTTCTCTCATCCAGCGGCAGCGGGAGCCTGACGGAGACTGTGGCGTACAGGTCTCCCGGCTGGCCGCCGCGGGCGTCGGGCAAGCCCTGACCGCGAATCCGCAGCCGCTTGCCGTTCTGCGTCTCAGCCGGCACCTTGAGACCCACCCTTCCCTTCAGGGTCGGCACGATGACCTCGCCGCCGAGTAGCGCCGTCCGCAGTGGCACCTCCACGTCGACGCTGACATCTTTGCCGGCGCGGCTGAACTTCGGATCGGGCAGGATCTTGACCCGCGCCCGCAGACCAGGCGCTCGCAGCACAGTGCCGTCCTCGACTCCAGCCGGGATCTTGAGTTCGACTCGGCGGCCTCCCGGCAGCTCCACCTGACGGCTGGTCCCGGCAGCCGCCTCGCGCAGGTCGATCTCGAGCTCGCCCTCCGCCTCGAGCTCGACACCTGGGCCGGGTTGAGCCCGTCCTCTGGCGCCGCCGCGGAAGAGGTTGCCAAAGATATCTCCGAAGCCCGCTCCCCCTCCCGCGCCCGCACCAGACCCGAAGATGCGCTCGAACTCCTCCGGGTCGATCTCCTGATAGGCCGTCCGTGGACCGGCAGAAGCGCTGTAGGCCGGCTCCGACCCATTGGCGCCCGCCGCCCGGGCTGCCTGCCAGTCTGCGCCGTAGCGGTCATAAAGCTTGCGCTTTTCGGGATCCGTGAGCACGTCTTGGGCTTCGCTCACTTCCTTGAAGCTGCGCTCGGCTGCGGCATCGCCCTTGTTCACATCCGGGTGGTACTTGCGGGCCAGCTTGCGGAAGGCCGCCTTGATCTCCTTCTCGCTGGCCTGGCGGGTGACACCCAGGGTCGCGTAGTAGTCCTTCACGTCAGTCATTGCTGTGTACAGTTTTTCCCAGCCCGGGCGACGGCCACACGAGGGGCTGCACGCTGATCTTGAGGTTTTGGCCCAGCTCCAGGATGGCCACGGTGGCCACCGCCTGATCGCGCCGGTGGCGCATTACCTGCAGCCAGGACCACTCGAACCAATCGGGTCGGCGACCGAGTCGGCGGCGCGCCTCTCGGGGGGTGACCTGGTAAAGAGCGCCCGGATTCACAAGCAGCGCCCCGCCCCACTCCTCTACTCGGGCCTGATGGGTGTGGCCGTAGAGAATCACGTCGGCTTCCGGCAGCTGGCTTCGCAGCCAGCGGGCAAGCCCCCAGCGAGGCGGCCCGACCACGCCCAGGCCAACAGTCATGAGAAAGGTGAGCGGCTCCTCCAAAAGCCGGCTGCGGTTACCGTGCAGCAACCCGATCCGCCATCCCGCCACCTTGATCAGCCGACGTCGCGGCAGCTCCCACAGCGCCGCATCGTGGTCACCACGAACCGCCTGGACGGGAGCGATCTGCGCCAGCGCCGCCAGAGTTGCGTCGCCGCCCGGGCCGGCGA
>JALZAW010000459.1 GCA_030948155.1 Candidatus Dormiibacterota bacterium
TGAGGAATAGCCCGTTCCAAAATCGTCAACGGACAGGCGGATCCCCAGCCGCCTGAGTCGCTCCAGGCGCTCGATGGCGCGTTCCGGTTCTGCCATCAGGACGCTTTCCGTCACCTCGAGCGTGAGAGGCCTTTTGGCTTCGTGCCCAGCCTCCGGTCTCGCCTTCAGCATCGCGCCGATGCGCTCGGGCAGGCCCTCATCGAGCAGGTTGCGCATCGAGATGTTGACGGCAACGCTGACGTTCTGTCCTGCCTCCTGCCATTCATCGGACTGCCGCAACACCGTTCTGAGAACCCAGTCGGTCAGCGGCTGGATTACGCCGGTCTGCTCAGCGAACGGAATGAATTGGTCCGGCGGCAGCATCCCGCGAGTCGGATGGTTCCAACGCAGCAACGCCTCGAAGCGGATCGCCGTTCCTCGCTTGATGTCGATCAACGGCTGGTAGTACATGGCGAGCCGGTTCTCATGGATAGCGGTACGGAGTTCCGCCATTAGAGCCAGGTGGCTGGCCCCCTGGTCCTCATACTCGGGCCGGAAGACCGCGACGCTGCCGCGGCTGCGCTTCGCCACATGCAGCGCAATGTCGGCGCGGCGGAGGAGGACCTCCGCGTCATCACCGTCCTGCGGGTAACTCACGACCCCGATGCTGGCGCCGACAGCCAGCGGGTGGCCGTCGATGACGAAGGGCTGTTCCAGGGCCGTGTTCACGTTTTCAGCGATGCGGCTGGCCGTCTGCTGATCGGCTCCCACCAGCAAGATGGCGAACCCGTCGCCGCCGAGCCGGGCGATCAGGTCATCCTGCCGCACGCATTCTCGGATCCGCGGTGCCAACTGCTTGAGGAGGTCGTCCCCCGCCAGGTAGCCGAACGAATTGTTGACCTCCTTGAAGTGATCCAGGTTGAGGGCGAGCACGGCCAGCGGCTGAGCCGTGGCGATCGCGACGTACATCCGCTCCTGCAGTTGGATGCGATTGGGCAATTCCGTCAGAGCATCGTGGCGGCCGCGATGCACAAGTTCCTCCTGGGCCTTTCCGAGAGCGCCCTCGGCCTCCTTGCGCTTGGAGATGTCCTGGACCTGCATCAGCAGGTGCTTCGGACGATCACCATCTCCGAACGTGGCCGAGACGCCCACCGACGCCCAGATGGTCCCACTGTTCTTTCGCTTCAGGCGGGACTCGAGATGGTAGTAAGGCAGGTCTGGGGAGAGCAAATGGAAAGCCTGCCGGACCGCCTCGCCATGCTCCGTGTCGGCGAAGACATCGGCGGATTTGCCGAGCAGGTCCTCCGAGCGGTAGCCGAGCAGGCGGCAAAAGGCACGGTTGATGGCGAGCACCTTACCGTCCGGCATGCCGATCAGGGCCTGGCCAACGGCGACGTCATAGAAAAGGCCACGGAAGCGCGCCTCGCTCTCGTGCAAGGCGGCCTCGGTCTGCGTGCGTCGAATGAATTCCCCGAAGCGGCCGCTCAGGTCGGCCATCAGCTGGAGGAGTGACGGATCAACCGAACGCCGTTTCTGGGAGAAAAACTGCACGACACCGGTGAGCTCGGTGCCGGCGAAGAGTGGTGTGAACACGGCTGAGGTCACCCCTGAACGGAGGGCCGCCGCACCCAGCCGGAACTCCTTTGCCTGGCCGAGGTCCTCCAACCAGAGCGGCTGCCGGTCCAGCCAGACCTGACCGACGACGCCATCGCCCAACTCGAAGCGAGCCGCCCGGTTGGCGGCGCTAAATTCCGAGTCGGTGGCGCCGT
Source organism: Candidatus Dormiibacterota bacterium (assembly GCA_030948155.1). Classification (GTDB taxonomy): domain Bacteria; phylum Chloroflexota; class Dormibacteria; order Dormibacterales; family Dormibacteraceae; genus Dormiibacter. Next base: position 1,749 of record JALZAW010000459.1, read on the forward strand.
CGCGGAGCCACTGATGGGCGCAGTGGAGCAGGCCGTCGGCCGGGTCGCGAAGCCACACCTGCCCGATATCCCAGCCAAGCCGCGACCCGATCCCGTCGAGGACCTTGGCGAGGACGCGTTCGAGACTCCCGGCCTCGCTCAGAGCAAGGCTGACCGCGAGATGGGCGCTGGTGGTCTTTTCCGCCTGCTTTCGATCGGTGATGTCGCGGATGAAGGCGCTGAAAAACCACTCGTCGCCAACCTTCAACTGCCAGATGGCTTCTTCGGCAGGGAACAGGTCGCCGTTCCGGCGCAGCAAATCCAATTCCAGGCGCTGGCTCAGGGCGATGGAATCAGGATTTTGCCGGAAGCGGGCCAACAGTCCCAAATGGCTCGATCGCCCCTCCGGCGGAAAAATTAGATCCGCGAGTTCGCGGCCGACGACCTCATCTCGCGACCATCCGAAGAGGATGGCGGCGGCCGGATTCCATTCGACGATCCTGCCCTCGGCGTCGACGGTCACCACCGCGTCGAGCGCGCTGATCATGACCGCACTGAGCCTGGCCTGGCTCTCGTCGCGAGCCCTTGTGGAGGACTTCCGCTGGTCGGCGGCCTCCAACTCCCGGATCGCGGCAGCCGCAAGTCGAGACAGGTTGTCCTTGAAAACGTAATCGACAGCGCCCCCGCGCATCGATTCAACCGCGACCTTGTCGCCGATGCCACCCGAGACGATGATGAACGGGATGTCGAGGCCGCTGCTCTTGAGGATCGCCAGTGCCTTCAGGGCGTCGAACTGCGGCATGTTGTAGTCGGCGAGGATGAGCTCGATTCCTGGATTCAGCTGGGCCCGGAAGGCCGCTTCGTGGTCGACGCGCACCCAGTCGGGATCGATGCCGGCGCGGCGGAGTTCGTGCAGGACGAGTTCTGCGTCCGAAACGCTGTCCTCGACCAGCAGGATGCGCACGCGCCGTCCGGCCATCGTCAGGCCGCCTCACAGGCCGGAGCTTGGTCAACAATAGTCAATACATGCTCAGCTCGCGCAGCTGGCCGCAGGAGAAGCCGCGCGCGGGTAACAAGAGACCAACGCAGCACGATCAAGT
>JALZAW010000460.1 GCA_030948155.1 Candidatus Dormiibacterota bacterium
GAAGGGGCCGCGCTGGTGCGTCGAGATGGCGTGCCCTTCCCGCCCGCGGTCTATGTCGAGGGAACCCTGACGGGCTACGGCAGGCTCTCGGAGAGGGCGCTCCGACGGAAGCTGGTCAACCGCAGCCCGTGAACGCCCTCGTCTATTCGAGCTCGCTGGCTGCGGCCTTCCTGGGCGGCAGCCTTGCTCTCTTCGCCCCCTGCTGCATCGTCTCTGTGCTTCCGACCTTCGTGGCGGCCGCCGTGGAGCGCGGACGGCTGGGGTTGCCACTTACCGCCGCCATCTTCGCCACCGGCATCGCCACAGTCATGCTGCCCATAGTGCTCGGGATCGGCCTCCTGAGCCAAATCCTCGCCGCGCACCATCGCGAGGTGTTTTTCGTGGTTGGGCTATTCCTGGTCGTGGTCGGCTTCCAGATCCTCTCCGGTCGGTCATGGACTCTGCCCATGCCCATGCTGCGGCTCCGGGTCTCCGGCTCGACTCCTGCTGGGATATACGCACTGGGCATCGTCTCCGGCTTCGCCAGTTCTTGCTGCGCGCCCGTGCTGGCGGGCGTGGCTGTCATGTCAGCTCTGGCCGGCTCCGCATTCGGGGCCCTCGCGCTGGGCCTTGCCTACGTCTTCGGCATGGTATTCCCGCTCTTGGTCGCGGTCCTCTTCTGGGATCGATTCCAACTCAGCCGGCGAATCGGCAGGCTCCCCCGACTTCGCCGCCTACGCGCGGGCGAGCGGGAGTTGCCCTGGGCCGACGTCGCGGCCGGAGCCATGTTCTTGGTGATCGGGGGGATGGCTCTCTACATCGCCTACACCGGCCAGAGCACTTATCTGCCGGACTGGCTGACCATGTGGAACCGATGGGCCACCGGGGTGGCTGGCGACCTAGCCGCCGTCTTGAGGGGGGTCCCGATCTGGCTTCAGGGGGTTTTCTTGGCCGGGCTGGCGGCACTTCTCGGGGGAACCCTGTACGCGTCTTGGAAGGCGGATCCAAGGTCCAGGAATCGACGCACTTCCGCCTCCCCTGAAGAGGATCCTGCTCCAGTCGGTGCACTAAAGGGATGACTGTAGAGGCCGAGACCGAGCGGGCAAGGCGCATCTGGGAAAAGATGGCGGGTGCCTACGACCGCGGCATCGCTCTGCCGGAGCGCCTGCTCTTCAGCGGGGGCCGAGAGTGGGCTTGCTCCCAAGCCGGCGGTGAGGTGCTCGAGATCGCAGTGGGGACGGGGCGAAACCTTGCCTTCTATACGCCCGGCGTCCGCTTGACGGGGATCGACTTCAGCCCCGCCATGCTGGAGATCGCCGGCAGCCGAGCGAATGATCTGGACATCCGAGTCAGCCTGCGGGCGGCGGATGCCCAGGACCTTCCCTTTCCCAATGCGAGTTTCGATACTGTTGTCTGCACCCTGGCTCTTTGCTCTATCCCTGACGATCGCCGGGCCGTCTCCGAGGCAGCCCGAGTGCTGAGACCCGGGGGGCTGCTCCTGCTCCTCGAGCACGTGCGGAGTCCGCTGCCTCGGGTGAGCGCTGTCCAGCGCTTCCTCAATCGCGTCACGGTTCGCTTTCAAGCCGATCACTTGACCCATGAACCGCTCGAGCACCTGGAAGCCGAGGGGTTCGAGATCGAGCGCCTCGAGCGCCGCAAGCTGGGCATCGTGGAGCGGGTGCGGGCGCGCAAGCCGATGGCGTGAGCGTCGGGCCCACCTCGGCGCGGAGCTGGTCGACTAAGAGATGTGGCGATACCGGCCAGTTCTCTTGACCTAACTCTCTGCCGCGCGTTGAGCCAGGGCCAAGATGAGCGGTGCGAACCTCTCGTGAGCTGCCTGCTTGGTTACGCCCAACAGAGCCCCGACCACCGCCCAGCTGTGCCCCTGCTCAACCGTGTCTCGCACAATCAGAACGAGCCATTCGTCCGCTTCGTCGCGAAGGTCGCGAATCAGACGGATGGTGTTCGGAGAATCGCCCACCGCGACGCCTCGCGACTCGGCGAGCTGCTTCATCGCAATCGTCAGAGCCCGGCGGGCATCGGCAATCGGCTGGCCACGGCAGCGCTTTCTGAACATGCCGTCAAGATACCCTGACGGGGCGCGAGCGTCAAGACTCCCTGACAGATCGTCCCCGAGCCCTTCTCGTAGCGGCGGCTGACGACCTGGAAGAGCCAGCTCGCGGAGGCCTGGTCAAGCGTCCCAGACATGTCGGGTTCGCTGACCAGGCCCGGCTGGATGGCCAGTCGTTCCTGCGCTTAGGAGCGACCTATGCGGCGCTCCAGATGGTCGAAGGGCGTGACCACCAGACAGCCGACCTGGTCATCTCGGCGGAGCAACCAGTTGGAGACGGCCAGCACCTCGCAGCCGGCGTAGCCCCGTAGCCCTGCGACCAGCATGGAGGTGCCATAAAAGACAAGCGCAACGTCGCTCGTGAACGAGATGGAAGGCGCGTACCAGGGGGTGAGAAAGAGCGCGGCGAACACCGCCACGTTGAGCGCGGAGGCCAATGGCCCGGTGGCTTGCAGGCGGGTGGGAGTACGACGAGCTCGCGACCACTGGCAGAGCAGCACCAGGGCTGGAAGGCCAATGATGCCGAAGGCCAGCGCCGCCGGGAGCGGTCCAGTGGCGCCTGCTCGTAGCTCGCCCTGAAGCACACTCCCCAGGAGCACGACTCCCAAGATGACCCGCGCCCCGGTACCGAGGACCCCGATCGCACGCCGCCGGCCGGGCACTTGTCCGCTGCTGTCGGTTGCCGCCATCAACTTCCCGTTCGGCGCCAACGCTACAGGCTGCCTCCAGGGGGAGAGTCAAACGCTCGTTGGCTAAGACCGCGGGTCTTCGGCACCG
>JALZAW010000461.1 GCA_030948155.1 Candidatus Dormiibacterota bacterium
GTCCTGCTGCTGCTGCGACGGCCCTGGGCTACCTCGCGCTCCTTCTATGCCGGCGCCGGGGTCCTCATGCTGGCCGGCTCACTGGGCTTTGCATTCGGCCTGACCGGGCTGGCCTGGTTGTGGGCGGGGCTGATCAGCGCTTCCGTCGGCGTGACCTTCACGGGCTCCATGGCGCTGCCGGCGCTGCTGGCCCGAAGCAGCGGTGACGTGGCAGGCTTCTCGGCAATCGTCCTGACCGCGGGCTACGCGCTGGCTTTCCTGGGGCCACTTGCCGGCGGCGTGCTGCTCGACCACCTTCACGGCAACGGCGTCCCCTTCTGGCTCCACGTCTGCGCTGCGCTAGGCATTCTCTGCCTTGGCCTCAGGCTGCCCAAAGTGCCGCCGCAACTGCTGAACGGGGCACTGGCGAGTTCCCCTCAGGGCGAGGGGGCCATCAGTCCCGCTGGCGCAGCTCCACCCGCCTGATCTTGCCGCTGATGGTCTTCGGCAGCTCGCTCACGAACTCCACCTCGCGCGGGTACTTGTAGGGAGCGGTCTGCCGCTTGACATGCTCCTGTAGCTCCGCCGCGAGCTGCGGCGATGGCTCCTGGCCCGGCACGGTGATCACATAGGCCTTCACTACCGTTCCACGCAGCGGGTCTCGCTTACCGACGACGGCCGCTTCGGCCACCGCGGGGTGCTCGACCAGCGCGCTCTCGACTTCGAAGGGACCTATGCGGTAACCGGCCGAGATGATCACGTCATCACCCCTGCCGACGAACCAGAAGTAGCCTTCCTGGTCGACGTAGGCTCTGTCCCCCGTCACGTACCAGTCGCCGCGGTGCGCCGCCGCGGTGGCCGCCTGGTTCCGCCAATACTCGCGGAAGAGCCCGACCGGCCGCTCAGGTCGAGTCCGGACGGCTATGTCGCCCTCGCTGTCGGGCGGCAGCGGCTGCCCGTCGTCGTCAATGACTGCGACAGTCATGCCGGGCGAGGGCTTACCCATCGAGCCCGGCTTCACTCGTAGGGTGGGGTAGTTGGCGCAGAGCAGGACGGTCTCGGTCTGCCCGTACCCGTCGCGGATCTCGTGACCCGTGCCCCGCTTCCAGGTCTCGATGACCTCGGGGTTCAGCGGCTCGCCGGCTCCGACGCACCAGCGGAGGCTATCCAGCTGCCACCGCCCCAGGTCCTCCAAGACCAGCATCCGGTAGGCGGTCGGCGGCGCGCAGAAGGTGCTGATCGGGTACCGATCCAAGAGATCCAGCGTCTCGCTGGCGGAGAACCTGCCCCTCGCGTCCTGCACGAAAAGCGCGGCACCCATATTCCACGGCCCCAAGAAGGAACTCCAGGCGGCCTTGGCCCACCCTGTCTCCGAGAGATTCAGGTGCAGGTCGTCAGGGCGCAAATCCAGCCAGAAGCGGCCCGTGATGACGTGACCGATCGGATACGAGGCGTGGGTGTGGAGAACCATCTTGGGCGGACCGACAGTGCCCGAGGTGAAATAGATGAGCGCCGGGTCCGCGCTGGCAGTGTCCACGGTGCGAAAGTGACCGGATTGAGCCTCCACCTCGGTTTCGTAGTCGAGCCAGCCAGGCCGGGTCTCACCGCCGGTTTGGAGCAAGACCCGCAGGCCCTGGCACTCAGCCCGCGCCTCGTCGACGCGCGCGGCCCCCTCAGCGTCGGTCACGAAGGCTACCGCCTCCGCCAGCTGCGAGCGGTAGGCGATGTCCTTGGCGGTCAGAAGGACGGTGCCGGGCACAGCCACGGCGCCGGCCTTGAAGCAGCCGAGCAGCACCTCCCACCACTCAGGGATCCGACCTAGTTGGACCATCACCCGGTCACCCCGCTGGACTCCCTGCTGTCGCAGGACCTGTGCCACCCGTGCCGAGCGCTGGTCGAAATCGCGAAACGTCAGCCGCCGTTCCGAACCGTCGCCGGCGAGCCAGAGCATGGCCAGCTTGTCAGGGTCCTGAGCCCAGCGGCCTATCACGTCGCGCGCGAAGTTGAAGCGCTCGGGCACGTGCAACCGGAAGTCCCGAACTGTCGCCTCGTAGTCGGTCAGGTTGTGCCTACCGTCTGCCCTCACTGCTCACCTCTCAACTCTGCTCAGCCATCGCTCTGGCTGCGGCCCCAAGAACCATCGGTGGCTGCTCAAGGCCGGCCCAAGACCGGACGCCGCGGCAGTGGTTCGAGGCTAACAGTTCCGGGTATCAAGGTTTCGCAAATGGCAGCTAACACCCCCTGCGGTAACTGTGGTTTCCCCCTCACCCATCCCGGCGCGGACTGTCCGACCTGTGGGATGCGGGCCGCGGCCCCACCCACCTGGCAGCCCCGGAGTCGTTTTCTGGCCACCGCATTGAGCGTCGTGCCCGGCCTGGGCCACATCTATCTCGGCCACAAAACCAAGGGCCTGATGACGCTTGTCGGGTTCGCCGGGCTTCAGCTCTTCGGCGCCGATCTGGATCTCACGGTGGTCGGCGCGGCGGTGGGAGTCCCGATGGAGATGGGCGGCTTCGGCCTCTGGGCCTGGAGCATCATGGACGTCTACCGGCTGGCTCGCCAGGAGCAGGTGCCGCAGAACGCTTGGCCGGCTGGCTACCGCTAGCTCAGCCGGATAGGCCCACCTGGCCCCGTCAGGCTGACCTCGCGCACACCGGCGTCGCCTGCCTCGACGCTCCACCAGCCCGTCTCGCCCTTCAGCGCCGCGCGAAGGAGGTCCCGGGCGCGAGTCGGCGAAGGATCGGACAGCAGCAGGGATCGGAACTTCACGTGGCGCTGGGGATCGGTTTCCGGCAGCCAGCCTGGGTAATTCTCCGACGGCACGCGCCACTCGATGAGAAAAGGT
>JALZAW010000059.1 GCA_030948155.1 Candidatus Dormiibacterota bacterium
GGCTTTGGGAATACCTCGAGGCCCAGCTACCCGTCGCCTGGCGGATCGTCATCGCTGACAATGCGAGCACCGACCAGACGTGGCTCGCCGCCCAGCGTTTGACGGATACCCTCGCGCACGTGGAGGCTGTTCATCTTGACCGGAAGGGTCGGGGACTGGCCCTGAAGACCGTCTGGCTAAACAGCGATGCCGACGTTCTCAGCTACATGGACGTGGACCTGTCAACCAATTTGGAAAGCTTCCTGCCCCTTCTCGCGCCCCTGTTGACGGGGCACAGTGACGTCGCCATCGGGACGAGGCTCGCCCCGCGCGCCCGGGTCAAACGCCAACTGAAACGAGAGGTGCTCTCCCGCGGCTACAACGGGCTGATTCGAACCGGCTTCGGGGCCGGCTTCAGCGACGCGCAATGCGGCTTCAAAGCGATCCGGGCGTCGGTGGCTCGCAAACTCCTGCCGCTGGTCGAAGACTGCTCCTGGTTCTTTGATACCGAGCTCTTGCTCCTGGCCGAGAGAAACGGCATGCGCATCTTCGAGGTGCCGGTGGACTGGGTGGAGGATCTCGACTCTCGAGTTGTCGTCCGTCGCACAGTGGCAGAAGACCTGCTCGGTTTGTGGCGCATGCGACGGGCCTTCTGGCGAGGAAATGGCCTGATGCGAGACGGGGTCAGCGACTCGCTGGCAACCGGCCTGACTGGGCCAGTCCGACCAGGTTAAACGCCGCGGCGGAACCGCGGCTTGGGGTTTTTTCAATCTGAGTTGGCACCGCCGTAGACGGCTCTCTCGCCGCTCGGCTGACCAGCTCGCGGGACTCCCGCCCAGACCGATCCGGGACGGCCGGTTGACCGGGTGGGGCGTCGCCTATTCTTTCCCGGCGGGCGCACGCCTATGCTCTGCCCCCGTGAGCATGCGCGCCCTCTTTCGTCACTCCTTCGTCACTCCGCGAGTCGGCGCCGCATCGCTCTGGGCGGTCCCCGGCGCTCCCTGGGTCGAGCCCTGCACAGCGCTGGGTCGCTGGTCACCTTGAGGGATTTGGACTCTTGAGTAGCGTTCGCTGGCCTGAGTTGCGGCCAGCCCGGGCGCCCCGAGCCTCGCACCAGCACCTGCCGTGGACGGCCACCCTCAACACTGCTGGCGAGCGCGTGAGGTTCGAGTCCGAGCTGCCCTGGGCAGTCAGGCTGTTGGAGGAGATGGCCGGCTCCGATCTCATTCGGGGATCTGGCCAGGAGCCGACAGTCCAAGTCAGGATTGGGCGCAGTCACGTGCCGTTCGAGGTGGCCGGCCGCGAGCCCCTGACCCGAGGCGCCTGGCTGCTCGACGGCCAGGTGATCATGGAGGACGTTTGTAGCTCGGGCTTCGATTTGCGGGTCACTGCCGGATCGGCGGCGCCGATCTTCGACTTCCGCTGGCGACCGCGGGCGCAAGTCCGCCTGGCCACCAATTTGCTGAGGGTGCGCGCCAAGTTGCTCACCCGCGCCGTGCTGGGCCAATACCCAGCTCTCTGGGCCGCCGGCGCCCGAGGCCGGGTCCCGCTCCACGCGCCAGCCTGCAGCGTGGGCGGTCGGGTAGCGCTGGTTGCCGGGCCGGCTGGGGTTGGCAAGTCGACACTCATCCGCCGCGAGATTGCAGCCGGCGGCGCGGCTACCTCGGATAACCTTGGTGTCGGCGACGGCAGCTCCGTCTGGGGCCTGGTGGAGCCGCTGCGCGTCGAGGTTCGGGGCCGGCGCACTACAGGTGGGCGGGGCGAGGTCGACTTCGCCGGCCGTGTGGCCGTGCTCGAGCCGGACATGCTAGTTGTGCTGCGCCGTGGGATGTCGGAGGCCGCTTCGGTCAGAGCCTGCGATGCCGAGCTGGCAGGGCGGGCGCTGGTCACCGGCACCTACGCCGCCGGCGAGCTGCGCCGCTACTGGGCTTTCGCGGCCACGTTGAGCGCAGGCCTCGGAGTCGGACCGGACCATCCCCCCATTGCGGAGGTTGGGCGGGGCTTCGCAGCTCGCCTGCGCTGCGTCGAGATCACGCTCGGCCGCCGCCCCGGAGCGCGGTTGGGGCAGCTGCTCCTGCCGGCCGAGGTACGGCCTTCTACGTTGGAGGTACTCGCTTGAACATCGACTCAACAACTGCAGGGAACGAAAGCTCCGCTCGCCTCCACCACCCCCAGCGCAGTGCCGTGCCAGCGCCGGGGGCGCTGCTCGATGGCGACCACGACCGCGGCCACGGCCGAAGCGACCACTGGGTCCACGGCCATGCGCACGACCTCAAGCGGGACCTGCGACGGCCGCGGATATACGACAGCGTCGACCATCCGGCTTCCCCGGAAGCCCTCGCCGTGCTTGCCGAGGGAGTTCGCGACGCCGACCTCGCGGCACCTCCGGTGGTGCTGCCCGACTTCTTCCACAAGCCGGACATGGAGATGCCGTCGAGCATCGCGGTGGCCACCCGAGACAGCATCCGGCCCACCCTGACCAGCGCCTCCGTGAATTGCGGCATGGCCCTGATCGCGCTGGACGGCGAGCGGCCCAAGCGAACTGCCCTCGACGCGTTCTATCGCGCCGCCCGGGGCCGCTACCCAGTGCCGCCCGGCCGCCGCCTGGAGCTCACCCACGAGGAGGTGCTGCGCTCAGCGGTGGAGGGGGCAACCTTCGCGGTGGACCGCTGGGGCTCCGAGCCTGACGACATCGCCCGCATCGAGGAGGGAGGGCAGCTCGACCTGGCCCCCTATGGCGGCGCCGAGCGTGTCCGCGATGACTTGCCCTGGCTGCTGACGCAGCTGTCCCGCATGCGCTTCGGGACCATCGGCCCCAGCAACCACTTCCTGGAACTGCAGGAGGTCGAGGAGGTGCTCGACGGAGACACCGCTTCTCGACTCGGCCTGCACCAGGGCCAGATCACTCTCCAGTACCACAACGGCGGCGGCCCTTTGGCCGGCGCCATGGGGGCCCTCTTCGGCAAGCGGCGGAAAGTCAACAGCACGCTGCGGAAGGTGATGCTCCTCCAGAAGCCGGCCTACCATCTGGCCACGGCCCGCTCGCTTGAGCAACTGCGCTTGCGCCTTCTGCTCTACTTCGGCGACGGCTGTCCGCCGGTGGAGCGCTCCAGCGAGGAAGGCCGTCGCTTGATGCTGTCCCGCGCGGTGGCCATGAACTACGGCTTCGCATTCCGCCAGGCCACCTACGCGAGCCTGCGCCGGCTGGCGCGCCAGCACCTCTGCTCCGGGAGCCGCCTGATCGTCGACTCGCCGCATAACTCGATTTACGAGGAGGAGGTCGACGGGCGCCCGGCTGTCGTCCACCGCCACAACGCTTCCCGTGCATACGGTCCCGCGCTGATGGCTGCCCACCCGATCTTCTCGGTGACCGGCCAGCCGGTGCTGGTCCCGGGGACGAATCGGACCTGCTCCTACGTCTGCGTGGGGACCGACGAGTCACTGCCGAGCCTGCATACGGCTTGCCACGGCACCGGCAGCATCATCAAGGACTTCGCGAACCGCGGGCTCTGCAGACCGGATCCCGAGCGCCGGGCAACCCTGCGCTACAGCTACGACAGTGACGATGCCAAGGTGGTCCAACATCTCGACAACCGGGGTGTCGACGAGGGCCTCCAAATCATGGTCGCGAAACGTCTGGTCCGGCCGGTCGCCCGGCTCCGCCCGATCGCGGTCCTCAACTGATGCGGCGCCCCCAGCTGCGTAGCTGCCGGGGGCCCCTCGCCGGCCTGCTGGCGGCGCTCCTGACCGGTGTCTTCGCTCTTGCTTGCGGTGCCCCGCCTGCGGCTTCGAAGGCGCCCGCCGCGTCGGCCTCAGCGAGCACCGCTGGCTATCTGGTCCGGGGCGTGTACGGCAGGGATGGCTCACCCGACGGACATAGCAAACAGATGGCGGCTGGGTTCAACACCTTTGACGTCAACCCTGACCGGAGCCAGCTGGACGCATTGCCCGCCGGCGCCAAAGCTTTCGTCTGGCTTGGCGGCTGGAAGAAAGACTCGTGCACGTTCGAACGCGATGACGCCACGGTGGTCAGGCTGCTGCAGAGCATCCGGGGCCACTCCGCGATAGGCGCCTTCTTCCTGGGTGACGAGCCGCTCGCCTCGGTCTGTCCAGGTGGACCTGCCAAGTTTCGCGACCGCACCGCGCTTGTCCACCGCTTCGACGCCCGCCCCACCTTCACGGTGATCCAGGAGTACGACCCCGGCTCCGGGGAGCGGTACCCCTATGCACCCTGGCGGGGCACTGTCGACATCATTGCGATCGACGTCTATCCCTGCTCCTTCGCCCACGGCTGCAACTGGAGCCTGGTCCCCGAAGCCATCGCCGCCGTCGACCGGCTCCATGTGCCTTACTGGGCAGTGCTGCAGGACTTCCAGGACGACTACTACCGGCTCCCGTCCGCCGCCGAGCTGGCCCATCAATGGCAGCTCTGGCGGGTCAGCCGGGCCACCGGCTACCTTGTCTTCAGCTGGCGCTGGAAGAGCACCGAGCTCAGCAGCTACCCGGAAAACGTGGCCCAGCTGGCGACTGAGAATCGGGTCCCCTTCACCGCGGGCGGATAACTCCCAATCGCCGGCTTGACGGCAACCGGAACAGCCGGCCTGAACAGCGATGGCTGCCAACCCGGCCCCTGCCGGCGTCGAATCGAGCCCCCGGCGGTCACTGGTCCTGGCTTGACATCTAGGCCGCGATTGCGGCAGGCTAGGCGACCAACAGAGACGAACGGCTCCGACCGGCGTGCGCCCGGTTCGGTGCGGCCGTTCGGGGGGTAGCAAGGACCGGCTCGGGTGCCCGGCGGCTTTTCGCCGCCGCCGTGACGTGCGAAGCCGGTCGAGGAGGTTGCATGAATGCGAGCTGGATGAGAGCCAGGATCGCGGGAGACCGGTTCCTCTCGAAACGCGGTCACGGATGCGGCGCGGGCCGGCTCGTTAGTCGTGAGGCGACGTGTCCGCACGGCGAGAGAGCCAGATGAGCGGCCTGCCGGGCCGGCTGCGACGGCCGGCTGTGTGGGCGATCGGGCTGGCGCTGGCAGCTTCCGGCTGCTCGTCCACAGCGCGGGTAGAGCCGCCTAGCGCCCCGCCGCGCGCCGGCCTGTCGGTGGCCGACCGGCCAGAGGTCGAGCTGGGGTCGGCCACGTCTCCCGCGCCGACCCCGGTGGCCGTTCAGCTCGCTCCTGCGGCAGCGGGCGCCCGCCCCGGCGCGGCGAAGCCGAAGCCGGCAGGGGGTGCCAGGTCGACGCCTGGGTCCGCGCGGCGGGGTGTGTACCGGTTCAATTCGGAAGCCTGGCGGGCGATGGCGGCAGCCGGCTTCAACGCCGCGACCGACGGGGGCGTTGGCGGCCTGGGACAGGCGGAGGCGGAGGCGGGACTGAACGGCATGGTTTGGGTCCCCGCCTATGACAACAGCTCCTGCCAGCAGACCATGAGCGACGCTGCCATCGCTGCGGTAGTGACTGACAACTTCCGCTCCGGCCACGGCGGGTTGACCTACCAGATCGGCGACGAGCCTACCGCCAACGGCTGCCCGGCAGCCCCTGTTTACTCGCACCTGACGGCGCTGGTGCACTCGGCCGATCCCCGGGCCCGCACCTGGGTGGCGGACGACCAGTTCAACGACCCCGACACCGGTCACTGGCCGGCTGGTGTGCCGATGAAAGCCACTGTGGACGTGCTGGCCTTCGATGTCTATCCCTGCCAGTCGGGCGCTTGCGACTACGGAATGATCGACCAGGCGGTCCAGCGCATCCATCAGGCGGGCGTTGCCAACTGGGAGTTCATACTGCAGGACTTCAACGCGTCCTCCTGGCGCTGGCCGAGGCCGGCGGAGCTGAGAACTCAGTTCGAGCACTGGCAGCACCAGGGCGCGAGCGGCTACTGGGTCTTTGCCTGGGACTACCAAGACCGCAACCTCACCGACCAGGCCGGGCACGTGGCCGCACTGCAATGGATCAACAGCCAGCCACTCTGATGCGCGCCCAGACGGAGGGTTCCGCTCGGCCCTAGCAACCTCGCCCGGGACCGCGTCCCAGCCGACCGTGGGCTTGTGACCCGGATCCGTCTGGGTCCGCGGGCAGGCGATTGGCCTGCGCCCAGCCATCTGGCGCCGCGGGTGCCGCCCGGCTACGTCAATCGCAGCCCGGGCGGGGCCGGATCTGCCGCTGAGGACGTGGGCGAATGACCTAGACCCTCAGGGACCACGCCGCCCGGGCCGCTGCCAATCCCCATTTTCTTCTCCCAGGGCCGACTGCAACCTTAACCCTGTGGAACTTAACGAAGCCGCTAATCGCATTTTGCGCGGCCATCTGAAACTGATTGCGGCGCTCGTGTTGCTCGGTCTGGTGCTGGCCGCCGGTCTCTACCTTGCCGGCGGTGTCAGGTACACCGCCGCAAGTCGCCTCCAACTTGGGACGCCTGATCCGCAGGACCCCGCCCAGGCGGTAGCCATTGCTGACACGGCGCGTGCAGTTGTCACCAGCCCCAGCCACGTCCAGTCGGCCATTGATGTGGCCGACGTCAGTCGAACGGTGCCCGCAGTCACCAAGGCCATCACGGTCCAGCCCCTCGGCTCCTCCGGCGTGGTTGAGCTCAGCGTCACTGATGCCGACCCGAACGTGGCCGCCAAGCTGGCCAATCGGCTGGCCGATGACCTGCTCCGAACCCGCCTCAGCAACAGCCGGGGCGCCGACCAACTGCCCGGCCTGCAGAGGCAGATCGACGCCGACGGCCAGGCGATCGTGGACATCGACAAGCGGACGGTCGAACTGAACAACAAACTAGCTGCCCTGAGCGACGTCCCTGCCAGCCCGGCGAACGAGGGCGCCATCGCGCTTCAGATCCAGATCGTGACCAACCAGCTGAACGCCCTGCAGCAGCAGCGCAGCAGCCTGGTTCAGGAGCTTGGCAGCCTGCACACCCAGCGCGACGCGCTGCTTCAGAACAGCGGCGCCCAGTCGCCCGCCGTCATTCAGCAGGCCACCCCGCCGAGTTCGCCGGACCGCTCGCAGCTGCCTGTCGACCTGGGGCTCGGCGGCCTGCTGGGCCTCGTGGTTGGGATCGCCCTGGCAACCATCATCGAAGTCCTCCGCCCGACCTTGATCGGCCGTCGAGCTCTGGCCAACCTGCTCGAGGTGCCGGTCATCGGCCACCTCGACGGGGGGTCGCCGGCGGTTTTTACCAGCCTCCCGGCGCCGCTTACCCAGCGCCTGCATCTGGCCGCCCACGCCGCCGGCGTCAACGTAGTTCGCTTGATCGGGGCGCCAACCACCGACGGGATCCCGACGCTGGCCAAGCGGCTCCAGCGCTCGGTCGCGACGGCGGACAGTTCGAGTCTGGCCGTCCAGCCCTACGGTGCCTCGGACCCAGCCCCCGACGGAGACTGGCCCGTCGGGCTGGTGGTGCTTGCCCCCGAGGTCCTGAAGAAGGCCGAGCTGCAGCCGCTGATGGACCTGATCCGACTGTCGCGCTGGCCAGTGCTCGGCGTCATCACCTACGGCGCCGCCGGCCTGCCGGGCTCGCCGCGCAACGGGAACCGCCCGGAGACCGAGCTGAGCCCGACTGTCGCCCTGGCCGAGAGCTCAAGGGTGGCGGAGCGGTGAGCCCGCCGGTCGAGGTTCAGGACCAGGTCCCCTTGCGGATCCCTTTCTGCCGGACGGAGATCAGTCTGGAGGCACGGGCAGCTGCTCAGCGGATCCTGGCCTCAGGCTGGGTCACTTCGGGACCTGAGGTGGTGGAGTTCGAGCGCGAGTTCGCGGCACACGTCGGCGCGAGCCACGCCGTGGCTGTATCCTCCTGCACTGCGGCGATCGAGATCGGGCTGCGGGCACTGCAGCTGCCGGTCGCCAGCCGGGTACTGACCTCGACCGTCACCTTCTGCGGCGCGGTTCACGCGATCACCCGGGCCGGTCTCGTGCCTGTGCTCTGCGACGTCGACCCGGAGACCCTGATGCCCAACGCCGCCACGACGCGGGCGGCGGTTCGCAGTGCGGGGGGTGTCGACGCCATGGTGGCGATTCACTTCGCCGGCCAGCCGGCCCCAGTCGAGGAGCTGGCTGAGGCGGCCGAGCTACCGCTGGGCCGGGTGGTCGAGGATGCCGCACATGCGATCGGCACTTGGGCGGGTGAGCGGTCGGTGGGCACGATCTCCGCTGCCACCTGCTTCAGCTTCTACGCGACGAAGAACTTGCCGATCGGTGAGGGCGGCATGCTCACAACCGATCTGCCGGCCGTCGCCGCTGCGGCCCGTGAGCTGCGGCTGCACGGGATGAGCGCAGACGCCTGGCGCCGCTACCTGCCGGGCCAGGCCAGCTGGCGTTACGAAGTCAGGAGCGAGGGGCTGAAGGCGAACATGACTGACCTTCAGGCGGCGATCGGCCGGGCCCAGCTCTGCCACCTGGACTCCTGGCAAGCCCGCCGTGCCGAGCTCGCGACCAGCTTCGACGCCGGCCTGGCCGGCGTTCCCGGGATCCGCCGGCCGGCCCGGCCGGCGACCGGCCGCCATGCCTGGCACCTCTACGTGGTGCAGGTCGAACCTGAGTTCGGGCTCGACCGGGACACCGTGATCGAACGCCTCTCAGAACGCGGCATCGACTGCTCGGTGCACTTCATCCCGCTCCATCACCAGCCGCACTTTCAGCGGCTGCTCGGCCCGGCTCTGAAGGGTGCCTTCCCGGCCGCCGACATTGTCTTCGAACGGATTGTGTCCCTGCCCTTCTTCGCCAGCATGGGCGACCGCGAGGTCGAGAGCGTTTGCTCCGAGATCGCCGCCTTGGGCGACGAGTCGCGCGCCGCCACCGGCCGCCTGCAATTGGAGTTGACCCGATGATCGAACCCCTCGCCGACACTGACTTCCCGCTGCTGAGCCGGCCGCGACAGCGAGTCCGCCTGCGAACGCTCATAGTGGGCGCCGGTGAGGCGGGCCGGGTTCTCGCCCGGGACCTGCTGAGGAGCCCCGAACTGGGGCTCGAGCCACTGGGCTTTCTCGACGACAACGTCGTCGCCGAGGAGGTGGGCGGGCTACCTGTCATCGGTACCACCGCCGAGCTGGCGGAAGTTGCCCACCGGCACTCGATCGCGGCGGTCATCATAGCCATCCCGTCGCTCAGCAATGCCGAGATCCGCCGGCTGGCCGAGGCCGCTGCGTCGGCGGCCGTCTCCGTCCGATACCTGCCTTCGTTCGGTGCCGCCATCGAGCGCGACGCCCGCATCTCAGATCTTCGCCGGATGCGGGTGGACCAGCTGCTGGGCCGGGACGAGCTGCATGTGGTCCGCTCTGACTCTCGGGGGTTGATTCAGGGCAAGCGGGTACTCGTCACCGGCGCCGGCGGCTCGATCGGGAGCGAACTCTGCCGCCAGATCAAGGGCTTCGACCCAGGCCGATTGCTGATGCTCGACCATGACGAGTCGAACCTGCACAGGATGCTCATGGAGCTGACCGGCAAGGCGCTGCTTGACAACCCCGAGCTGATCATCGCCGACATCCGTGACCGCGATCGCATCCGGCAGCTGTTCAGGCACTGGCGACCGGAGGTAGTCTTCCACGCCGCGGCTCACAAGCACCTGCCGCTGCTTGAAATGCACCCGTGCGAGGGCGTCAAGTCGAACGTGCTGGGCACCCGCTGGCTGGTGGATGCTGCGCGCGAGTTCGGCACCGAGCGCTTCATCCTGATCTCCACCGACAAGGCGGCCGACCCCACGTCCGTGTTGGGGGCGACCAAGCGTCTGGCCGAGATGATCGTCGAGATGAATGCCGGCCCCCCGACCAAGTTCGCCTCGGTGCGCTTCGGCAACGTTCTGGGCAGCCGCGGCTCCTTTCTCAACGTCCTCACCGACCAGCTCCAGAACGGCGAGCCGATCACCGTGACGCACTCCGACATGACGCGGTTTTTCATGACAGTCGAGGAAGCGGTGGGGCTGGTGATCGAGGCGGCCGGGCTCGCGAACGCGGGCGAGACGTTCGTGCTCGACATGGGCAAGCCGGTCAAGATCCTCGACCTGGTCCACAACACTGCTGCCCTGATGCACGTCGGCGAGGAGGACTTGGACATAGTCTTCACCGGGTTGCGGCCGGGAGAGAAGCTCGACGAGACGCTCTTCAGCGAGACGGAGCAGCACGTGACAACGCTTCACCCGCGGATCTGGGCCACGGTTCGCAGGGCGCCCGACGCCGAGCTGGGCAAGTACTTAGACCGGCTTTGCGAAGTTGCCCAGCGCAACCGCATGCACGAGGTGAGGACAATTCTGGCCGAGCGGTTTCCGGAGGTGGGCCGCCCGGTGACGACCACGACTGACTCGATGGCCGCCTACTACCCAGACGACTTCTGATGATCCACGTCGCGCAGATCGTCACCCGCTTCATCGCGGGTGCCGGGGGCGTCGCCCT
>JALZAW010000060.1 GCA_030948155.1 Candidatus Dormiibacterota bacterium
TCAGATCACCGAGAAGTTCTTCGATGCTCTTCTGGGCCAGCTCCGGGTGCTTCTCGATAGCGCCGTTCAGGTTGTTGACGTAGGTCGCGTGATGCTTGTCGTGATGGATCTGCATGGTCTGCGCGTCGATGTGCGGCTCCAGCGCGTCCAGCGGGTAAGGGATCGGCGGTAGTTCGAAAGCCATGGCGACTCCTCCTTGAATTGTGGATAGGACTATTGCAAAACCTACGCAGACCGGTGATCGCTTCCACGTTTCTCGCTCCGGCCCTGGTTCCTGATGGCTTCGATGGACCTCCTGGCGGCCTCCGCATCCAGATACTCTCCGCCCTGCCGGACCGGCCGCAGGTCGCTCTCCAGCTCATAGACAAGCGGGATGCCGGTGGGGATGTTGACACTCGCGATGTCCCGGTCGCTGATCTGATCCAGGTGCTTCAGCAGGGCCCGTAGGGAGTTGCCGTGGGCGGCCAGGAGAACCACGCGGCGGGCCTGGAGATCAGGCACTATCGACTCGTACCAGTAGGGCAGGAGCCGGTTCAGGACGTCCTTCAAGCACTCCGTTCGCGGCCGCAGCTCGGGCGGCAGATGTGCATAGCGCGGATCCCTCGCCTGCGAGAATTCGTGCGCGTCCGCCAAAGGTGGCGGCGGCTTATCGTAGGAGCGGCGCCAGAGCTGAAACTGCTGTTCTCCGTATTCGGCCAGCGTCTGCGCTTTGTTCTTGCCCTGCAGGGCACCGTAGTGACGTTCGTTGAGCCGCCAGGAGCGGCGGACCGGGATCCAGTGCCTGTCGCAAACGTCGAGCGCGGCGTCACTGGTCTGGATGGCGCGGCGCAGGACCGAGGTGTGGACGATCTCCGGTAGGAAACCCCGCTCCCGGAGCAGTTCGCCGCCACGGACGGCCTCCGCCTGTCCCCGCCCGCTCAGGCCGACGTCCACCCAGCCAGTGAAAAGATCGCGCGCATTCCACTCGCTCTGACCGTGCCGGAGCAGGATCAGGCAGTAGCTCACTCCGCCGCCCTGTCTCCAGTTCCTGAATAGACCTCGGCCACGGCTGCGAGTAGGCGGGAGAACTCGAGGGCATCGAGGCTGGCCCCTCCGATCAGGCAGCCATCACAGTTTGGCAGCTCGACGTAGGCCGCCACATTGGCGGCCTTGACGCTGCCGCCATAGAGCAGGCGAACGTCGGTCGCCGCCCGGTCGAAACGCTCCCGCAGGCGCTGCCGGATCACGCGCATGGTTGAGTAAGCATGCTCCGGCTCGGCGCTACGGCCGCTCCCGATCGCCCAGACCGGCTCGTACGCGATCACCAACTGCGGGAGGCGGTGAATCTGCATCACCCCCAGGAGCGCGTCGGTCTGCCGAGCGACTGTCGCCGCGCTGCGGCCGGAGTCGAAGTCATCCGCCTGCTCACCGACGCAGGCGATCACCTTGAGGTCGCTGTCCAGGGCGGCTGCCAGTTTTCGGGCCACCATGTCGTCGGTCTCGCCGAAGTGGCTGCGCCGCTCCGAATGCCCGACTATCACCCAGCGACACCAGCCGGCCAGCATGGCTGCTGAGACCTCGCCAGTGTAGGCCCCCGATTTCTCCCAGTAGCAATTCTGGGCGCCCAATTCCACCCGGCTGCCATGCAGGATCTCGGCCACGCCGAGCAGCCAGCAGTAGGGCGGACAGAGGACCACATCCACCCCGGCCGAGAGTCGCTCGCCGCCTTCCAGAACTCCCCGCGCCAGCTCGGCGGCGGCCTCTGCAGTCACCGGGTTGAGCTTCCAGTTGGCCGCCAGCAGCGGCCGCTGGGAGATCATTAGGCGGCGTCTCGCAGAGCGGCTACGCCGGGCAGCTCCCGGCCCTCCAGGTACTCGAGCGTGGCTCCGCCGCCGGTCGATACGTGGGAGAACCGGCCCGCCAGGCCCAACGCCTCGACAGCGGCCGCGGTGTCACCGCCGCCAAGCAGCGAATAAGCGCCCGAGTTCGCTATCGCCTCGCCCAGAGCCCGGGTGCCGCCTGCGAAATCTGGGATCTCGCTGACGCCGACAGGCCCGTTCCAGACAACAGTCGCCGCCCCGGCCACCTGGGCGGCAAAGAGGTCTTGCGTGCGAGGGCCGATATCCAGCTCCATCCAGCCAGGCTCGACCGAGTCCACAGCCAGAGTGCGCAGTTCCTGGTTCGGTCTCATCTGCCTCGCGCAGATGGCGTCCAGCGGAAGAACCAGCTTCTCACCGGCCATTTCGGCGACCGAGCTTGCCTCGGCCAGAGCCGATTCTTCGATAAAGCTGCTGCCCACCTCCCTCCCTTCAGCCTTCAAAAAGGTGTTAGCCATGGCACCCCCGATCAGCAGCCTGTCAACCTTGTCCAGCAGGTGCCGCAGCACGCCTGCTTTGGTCGAGATCTTGGCGCCGCCCACAATGGCCAGCAGCGGCCGCCGGGGGTCGTCCAGCGCCCGGTGCAGCGCCAGTAGCTCACTCAGCATCAGATCGCCGGCGTAGGCCGGCAGTCGCTCGGCAACCCCCACCACCGAGGCGTGGGCACGGTGCGAGGCCGCGAAGGCGTCGTTGACGTAGATCTCGCCCAGCTCGGCCAGTTGGGCGGCGAAGTCGGAATTGTTGGTTTCGTCACCGGGGTGGAAGCGGACGTTCTCAAGCAGGAGGAACTCGGAATTTGTCAAGTTTGAGGCTGCCTCGAGGGCGGCCGGTCCCACGCAGTCCTCGGCAAAGGCAACCGGCCGCTCCAGCATCTGCGATAGGCAGGCGCCGACCGGGCGCAGCGAGAGCGCCGGGTCAACCCTGCCCTGGGGTCGGCCCAGGTGCGACATGACAATGACCCGGGCGCCCGCGGCTGACAACCCCCGGAGTGTGGGCAGAGCCGCCCGCAACCGAGTTTCGTCCGCCACGCGACCGCCCTTGAGGGGGACGTTGAGGTCCTCTCGCAGCAGCACCGCCCGGCCTTCAAGCGGGACGTCATGGTAGGAGGCCTTGAGGCTCACAGGTCCTTGGCGACGAGCCCGATCACGTCCACCATGCGGCAGCTGAAGCCCCACTCGTTGTCGTACCAGGCGACCACCTTTGCCCCCTTTTCGCCGAGACTCAGCGTCAGTGGCGCGTCGACTATCGACGAGTGGGGGTTGCCTTTGAAATCGGAGGAGACGAGCTGATCATGCGACACCTCCAGGATGCCCTTCAGCTCGCCGGATGCCGCCTCTTCGAAGGCCTGGTTGATGGCTGTCACGCTGGCCGGCCGCTCCAGGTCGACGCTCAGGTCCACGACTGACACATCCAGCACAGGTACCCGAAAGGCCATGCCGACGAACTTGCCGGCCAGCTCGGGCAGCACCTCTGCCACCGCGCGGTTGGCACCCGTTGAGGTGGGAATCACGTTGTCGGCAGCCGCCCGGGCGCGCCGCAGATCCGAGTGGGGCAGATCCTGCAGGCGCTGATCGGCCGTGTAAGCGTGGACTGTGGTCATCATCCCCTTCTCGATGCCGAACCTTTCATTCAGGACCTTGACCAGGGGGACCAAGCAGTTGGTGGTGCAGCTGCCGTTGGAGATGACATGGTGCGAATCCGGCTGGTAACCGCTGTCGTTGACGCCCATGACTACCGTGTAGTCCTGGTTCGTGGCGGGAGCCGAGATGATCACCTTCTTCGCCCCACCCTTGTCGATGTGGACGCGTGCCTTGTGGGCGTCGGTGAAGAGGCCTGTGGACTCGACGACGATATCCACGCCGAGGTCCCGCCAGGGTAGGTCGCCGGGATCACGGTGGGAGAGGAACTTCACCTCCCGGCCGTCCACCTTGATGGTTCCGTCGGCTGCCTCGACCGAGCCCGCAAAGGTGCCCAGAGCTGTGTCGTGCTTCAGCAGGTGGGCAAACGAGCCGGCCTCACCCAGATCGTTGACTGCCACGACGTCGATCTCGGGATTGAGCTGGCTGGCGGCCCGGAAGATGTTGCGGCCGATGCGGCCGAAGCCGTTGATGCCGACTTTGATGGACATGTGAGCCTCCGCTGTGGGCACCGGCGAGCTCTTCTCAGAGCGCGGCCGAGCCGCTGCCAAAGGGGACGCCTCAATGGTAAAACGGCACCCTCAGCCGGCGTCGCCGGGTTATCGCGCGCTTCGATCAGTCAGGCGGTTCGGAGCGGGAGGCGCCGGCCGCCTCCAGCTCGAGCCGCCGAAGGCGATGGTTGACGGCCGACTTCGAGACCCGCAACCGAGCCGCCAGTTCGGCCAGGGCGGCTTCGGGGTTGCCGCGCCGGAGGCGGGCGACGTCGCGCAGCGCCGGCGGCAACCCAGGCAAGCGACCCCGCTTCTCCAATTGCTCGATCGCCGCCAGCTGGCGGACAGCCGAACCGACTGTCTTACCCAGGTTGGCGGTCTCGAAGTTGAGCCTGCGGTTCACCTGGCCCCGCACCTCTCGCACGATCCGCCGGCTCTCGAATTCCATGACCGACCGTGACGCCCCCAGCAACGAGAGCGTACGGACTATTCCGTTCCCGTCCTTCACGTAGACGAGCGGTTGAGCGCCCCGGGTGCTGACGCCGCTGCGCACTGATAGTTCGCCCAGCGTCGCCTCGACCGCCTCAGCCCAGGCCACGCTGGGTGGCACAAATTCGAGGTGGTACCGGGCGCTCGGGGCGTTGATGGACCCGCAGCCAAGGAAGAACCCTCGGAGCAGTGCCTTGCGGTCGCAAGCGCGGTCCGGCACGGCCGGCAAGGCGAGGAGGCTGGAAACGAGCGCCATCGGCAGCCGCGCCTCCACGTCGTAGAGCGTCTGATGGGGGGTCCGGTGATGCTGAAACCGTGATTCGGCCGCCCCCAGCGCTCTGGTCAAGCGCACTACGCGACGCGCCAGCAGATTGCGGAGCAGCGGAAAGTGGGCTAGCTGGCCGGCGGGCTCCATGACCCCCTTGACCGAGTGGAAGGCGCCGCGCAGCTCGTGCAGCTGGCAACAGGCACGGGCGCTGCTGAGCCCGGCCAGCTCGGCCTTCACCTCAGCCGCGAACGACACGCTCGAACTCCCACCTGCTCAGTGAGCCGCTGCGGCTCGCGCCGCCCCCAGGTGCGCAGTACATCCGGCCTGAGAATAGGCGCAGGACTGCCCGCCTGGTTGCACAGGTGGCGGATAATCGGCGGCATGAGCGACGAGACGGACGGCCTGACCGCTACCACGCCGGCTCCCAGCCACGTTCAACTCGCCCTCGGCCGCGACCAGCTGCTGACCATGTACCGGCAGATGGTGCTGGCCCGCGCCATCGATCGCCGGATGTGGGTCCTGAATCGGCAGGGCAAGGCTCCCTTCGTCATCTCCGGCCAGGGCCATGAAGCAGCTCAGGTCGGGGCCGCTCACGCTCTCGAGCCCGGCAAGGACTGGCTCTTTCCTTACTACCGCGATCTGGCCTTCTGTCTGGCGTTGGGAATGACACCGCTCGACTTCCTGCTCTCCGTCTATGCGCGCGCTGCCGACCCCAATTCGGGTGGCCGCCAGATGCCCAGCCACTTCGGCCTGAAGCGGGCTCGGATCATCACCACCTCCAGCGTCGTGGCCACCCAGGTTGTCCACGCGGCGGGCCTGGCCTACGCCAGCAAGCTCCGCGGACTGGGCGAGGTAGCTGTCGCCTGCCTGGGTGAGGGAAGCACGTCTGAGGGCGACTGGCACGAGGCGCTCAACTTCGCCGGCGTGCACAGGCTGCCGATGATCTGCATAGTGCAGGACAACGATTACGCCATCTCGGTTCCTCACCGGCTTCAGATGAGCGTGGAGTCGGTGGCCAGCCGGGCCGTCGGCTACGGCATGCCAGGCCTGACAGTGGACGGTGGCGACCTGCTTGCCATGCATTCGGCGATGCGCCAGGCGGTGGAGCGTGCCCGGAGCGGCGGGGGGCCGACTCTGATCGACGCCAAAGTCGCCAGATTCACCTCCCACTCCTCGGATGACGACCAGAGGCGTTACCGTCCGCAGGAGGAGCTGGAAGCGATGCTGCGCCGGGATCCGATCGAGCGTTTCCGGATCTACCTGCAGCGGCACTCCCTGCTCTCGGACCCGGAGGACGAGAGCATCCAGCGCGAGTCAACGGCTCAAGTGGATGAGGCGGTACAGCAGGCCGAGGCGGCGCCGTCCCCCAGCGCGGCAGATCTGGCGCGGCATGTCTTGGCAGAGGAGGGCTAGTCACACATGGCGCAGGGGACGCTGATCGAAGGTATCCGGGAGGCAATGGCGGAGGAGATGGAGCGCGATGATCGCGTCTGGGTGCTGGGGGAGGATGTCGGCCGCAAGGGCGGCGTCTTCCTGGCCACCGAAGGTCTCCACGCCAAGTTCGGCGGTGATCGCGTGCTGGACACGCCTTTAGCCGAGTCGGCGATCGTGGGAGTGGCGATCGGGTCGGCGCTCAACGGTCTTCGGCCGGTGGCCGAGATTCAGTTCGCCGACTTCATCCACCCGGCGTTCGATCAGATAGTCAGCGAAGCCGCGCGAATCCGCTACCGCAGCAACGGGGAATTCGGCTGCCCGATAGTGATTCGGGCGCCCTACGGCGGCGGCGTCCATGGCGGCCTTTACCACTCGCAGTCGGTCGAGGCTTTCTACTCCCACGTGCCGGGTCTGAAGGTTGTCATCCCGAGCACTCCGGAGGACGCGAAGGGGCTGCTCAAGTCCGCCATCCGCGACCCTGATCCGGTGCTCCTCTTCGAGCACAAGAAGTGCTACAGGCTGATCAAGGGTGAGCTGCCAGGCAGCGACCACCTGACACCGATCGGCCCCGCTGCCATTCGCCAGCAGGGGGACAAGATCACCTGTGTGGCCTGGGGCCTCATGGTCCACTATTGCCTGGAGGCAGCCACCACAGTTGCCGAGGAGGGCATTTCCGTCGAGGTCATCGACCTCCGGACACTGTCACCTCTAGACAAGGAGACAATCCTCCGCTCGGTTGAGAAGACCGCAAGGGCGATGGTGGTCCACGAGGACAACCTGACGGGCGGCTTCGGCGCCGAAATCGCGGCAATCCTCGCGGGCGAAGGCTTCGAATTCCTGGACGCACCGGTCGTGCGGGTCGCCGGGCCCGACGTGCCGGCAATGCCTTTCAACAAGCCGCAGGAGGACGCCTTCATGCCCAACCCGACACGGATCGCCCAAGCAATGCGTGAGCTGGCAGCCTATTGACCATCGAGGTGCGGCCGGCGCCAGAGATAACCGTCGAGGAGTTCCGCCACCGCCGCTCAGCCGTCTGGGCCGGCGCCGAGGCGGCAGGTCTCAGTGCTCTGGCCGTTTTCTACCCGGCCCGCATCGCCTACCTGACAGGGTTCCATCATGTGCCCACCGAACGTCCGCTGGTGCTTGTGTTGGGACCTGACGGAAAGACCGTGCTGGTAGTGCCGGCGGTCGAGAAGGAGCACGCCGAGAGCGTTCCCGGCGTGGAGAGGGTCGAGGTGTACTTCGACTATCCCGGCGAGCGCCACCCTCTTGAGCGGCTGGCTCAGGTGCTGCGCTCATTGGTGGGCTCCAGTTCGGTCGGCGCCGACCATGACGGCGTGGTGCCGTATTGGGGCTACCGGGGGCCGCGACTTTCCGAGCTGCTGGGGGCGCCGGTCGGGGACGGCGAGATGCTCGTCGAATCGCTCCGCCGGAGGAAGTCAGCGGCCGAGCTCGAGTGCATCCAGGTCAGCTGCGAGTGGGCGGCCAGGGGCCACCGGCGCATGCAGGATGCCATCCGCCCCGGGGCGACTGAGCTCGAGTGTTACGCACCGGCCGAGCTGGAGACACTGCGTGAGATGATCAGGAGCCTGCCCGGCTGGCGGCCGCGCTCGTTCGGCGGCAACGGCGTGACGGCGATGTTCGTAGGCGGTCGCAAGACTGCCTATCCCCACGGCTTCGTGCGCGGCCATGGCCTGCAGCCGGGTGATGTGCTCGTCAGCGGCGCCTCGACAGACATCGACGGCTACCACTCGGAGCTGGAGCGAACCATGTTCGTAGGTGAGCCGAACTCTTCCCAGCGCGACGCCTTCGCCAAGATGCTGGCCCTGCAGACGCGGGCGATCGAGGTGCTGCGGCCGGGTCTTCCAATGGCGGATGTGGATCGGGAGGTGGCCGGTCTCGCCGGGGAGCTTGGTTGCGCGGATCGGCTGCGCCATCACGTGGGCCATTCAATAGGGCTGGAGGGCCATGAGGCGCCGTTCCTGGATCGAGGCGAGGAAGCGGTGCTGGAACCCGGGATGGTGCTCACGATCGAGCCAGGCCTGTACTTCCCGGAGCTGGGCGGCTTCCGCCACTCGGACACCGTCTGCGTCACCGACTCGGGTCACCGCGTGATGACCGATTACCCGCGGGAGCTGGAGGAACTCGTAATCCCGGTTTGAGTTGGGGTCCTGGCGTGTGCGGCCGATCGCCATTGCGCCTACGTCACTCCCGGCCTCCAAGTCCCGGAACGTCCACCAGCCGGACAGAGCGGCCGTGCGGATCGGCGGTCGCCAGCAGTAGGGCGCTGCCACCCGGCCAGCAGGTCAGCCGCAGCTCGAATCCTCGAATGCCTGCCTCCGGTTCAAAGCGCAGGTAGGCGAGCGGAGTCGCGTCATCGGTGCGTTCTCCCGCCTGCTCCAAAGTCGACGCCATCCGCTGTCGGGACCCCGCGCTGAGGTACTGCCACAGAGCGGAGTGGAAGACGACGGCGGCAACGCCTTCTGCCCTCCGTTCGAGTTGGAGTATGACCCAGTCGGCGGCTTCTGCTCGATCGATCTCCACTCCAACCGGAGCGGCCAGCGCGAGCGCGGAATCAAGGATCGCCGATCGGTCGAGCCGATCGGGCCAGATGAAGTAGCGCAGTCTTTGAACGGCGTTTTCATCGCCCAGGCCGAGCGGATTCAGGTCGCAGCCTCGCCGCTTGACGATGGACGGAAGAGAGACCCGTCCCAAGCCTGCGTCGAGCAGAGCCAGGAACCAGCCGGCTTGCCGATACTTGTCCCAGCGGAGGTTCAGCCCGGCTGATGCCCCAGCTCCAGCAGGCGGAGAGGCAGCCCGGTCTGCCGTGCCATATGCAGGAAGCCAATCGCAAGCGGCGCACTCCTCCCCACTTCATTGGCCTGGCAGCCGACGGTAAGCTCTTGCTCCAGCTCAACTTGGCGGTCGGCGCAGGCGGCAGCGAACTTGAGCCAGGCGCCAGCCGGTGCCAGCCGGCCGCCCGCCGAGCGGTAGTGCTGGGCCAGATCGGGCAGCTCTCCCGTCAGCACCCAGCGATGGACCGGGCCAGCAGCCGGAGCGCCAGCGCGTTCTGCACCGGCGCCTCTCCATGCGGGCGAGGCAGGTCGAGCAGCCAGCCTCCGCGCTCGATCTCATCGGCGGCACGGCCGAGCAGGCCTTCATACAGCGGCGAACCGAGGGCGGGGCAGGCTCTCGCCTGCTGCTCGAAAGCGGTCGCCAAGTCGCTATTCAAGGGTTCTTGTCAGGCCCGTTCAACAGCGCATCGGCGAGGGCCCCTGCCAGCCATGCCTCGTACTCCTTGGAGGTCCAACCTGACTGGAAGACCAGCAGAGCATAGACCGACGCGGACCCGAGTGTGTAGAGCATGTCGGTGGTGTAACGGAGGTCACGGCCGCTCTTCGCCGCGTAGGGCTCCGCGATGCGGTGCATGTCGGCGCGCCGGTTCTCTCGGCCCAGTTCCCGGCGCACGGCTAGCTCCGGGTCCGCGCCGGCGGAAGCATCCGCTGCCTCGAGGAGCGCGGCGCTGCGGACGTGAAGGGCAGCGGTGAACCTGGCAAACAGCGCTGGCATCTCGGCCGGAGCTGCCTCCTGCGTTTGCTGGAACCAGTCGCGATCACGCACTTTGACCTGCTCGTCGTCCCCACCCAGCGCCACCCCGATGACCTCGTTGAACAGCGCCAGCTTGGTTGGAAAGGCGAGGTAGATCGTCTTGCTGACCACGCCGGCCTTCGCCGCGATGTCAGCCACTGTCGTGGTGGCGTAGCCCCGATCTACAAAAAGCTCGGCGGCCGCCTCGCGGATCCGCTGCCGAGTCGCGAGAGCCCGCACGTCGCGAACCTTGGAGTGGTACTGCCGCGTCTTGACATGCCCGGCCACGAGAGCTTAGACTAAGGGAGTCGCTACATAGCCTGTGTAGTGAATTTGAGGACTGGAGGTGCTGTGGTGGTTGGGCAGATTGATCGGAAAGGTGGTGGACGGCTCTCAGTAACCTGGCTCAACGCCAGTGCAGGAGCCCTGGCGTTGTACAGCCTGGTGTTGGCATTCCTGGTACTTCTGATCTATCGGGAGAGCCACTCGGTCAATGTCCCGCTCGTCGTCCTCGGCGTCGTCGGTCTTGTCATCGCGATCGCGTTGGTGGCGACGCAGCGTTGGTGGCTCGCGTGGCTAG
>JALZAW010000462.1 GCA_030948155.1 Candidatus Dormiibacterota bacterium
TGGAACCCATTGTTGGCGAGGGCTCGGGGTATCCCCTCCCAGGGCCCTTGGTCACTGCTACGCTCGTCTGGGACAAGGCGCGGTGGAGTCCAACCTGCCGATTCACCTCACCAGCTTCGTCGGTCGCAAACAGGACCTCAGCGAAGTGGCACGGCTCCTCAATGAGGGCCGCCTGGTCACCCTCGTCGGTCCGGCCGGTTGCGGTAAGACGAGGCTGGCCATCGAAGTGGCGCGCCCGCGCGCCCGCGCGCCGGCGGATGGCGCCTGGTTTGTGGATCTGGCGCCGCTGTCCGACGCTACGCTCCTGGCCCCCACCGTGGCCGGCGCGATGGGTTTTGCAGCGGCCACTCCGGATCTCGACCGTCTCTCCGGGCACCTCTCTGACCGCGAAGCGATTGTTCTCCTCGACAACGCCGAGCACCTCGTGGCCGACGTCGCCGCCGCGGCCGAGGCGCTGGTGCGAGGCTGCCCACGCTTGCGATTGCTCGTCACCAGCCGTGAGCCTCTCGGCGTTGAGGGTGAGTGGATCTACCGACTCGGCTCGCTGCTTGAGGAGGACGCTATCCGGCTCTTCGTCGATCGAGCCCGCCACGCGGATGCGTGGTTCGCGCTCACCGACGTCAACGCGGAGACGGTCGCGCAGATCTGCCGGCGGCTGGACGGCATCCCGCTCGCTCTGGAACTATGCGCGGCCTGCGCTGGCTCAATGGCTCCTGAGCGCATCCTGCAGCGCCTCGATGAGCGGTTCCGACTCTTGGTCGGCGGCCCCCGGACCGCAGTAGCGAGACACCGAACCATGCGCGCCGCACTCGAGTGGAGTGAGGCATTGCTGGCCGATGACGAACGGCGGCTGTACCGTCGTCTGAGCGTTTTCGCTGGGGACTTCGACCTGGAGGCGGCCGAGGCCGTAGTGACCGGCCCGGACCTCGCCGTGGCCGAGGTCCTACCGCTGCTCCGCCGTCTGGTTGAGCGATCGCTTGTCCTGCTGCTTCGTGACGACGTGGGCGAGCGCTACAGGCTGCTCGAGAGCCTGCGCGAATTTGGCCGCGAGCGGCTGGTCGCCTCGGGTGAGGCGGAAGCGCTCGCCCTGGCGCACGCGCGCTATCACACGGAGCTGGCGCACACCATCTTCGCGCGGTATCACACGGCGCCGGTACACACGCTCTTCGACAACTACCGGAGCGTCGATCTCGTCGACCCGGAGCTGGTCGATCGACATCTTGCCAACTTCCGGTTAGCTCTGGAGTTCGCGGCCGACCACGATTCGGCTTGGCTGGCCGACCTGGCGGGCGCGCTCGCCCCAGTCTGGCTGCAGATGATTCACGCCGACGAGGGCAGGCGCTGGATGGAGGCTGGGCTTGCATACACTCCCACAGGCTCGGAGCAGCGATATCGCCTCCTGGTCGCCCTCGGCCACATCGCCTCTCTCCAGGGCGACTTCGCCTCCGCCAGGTCGTGGGCTGACGAAGCATTGCAGAACCGGCGCCAATCCGGCGACGAGCGGGGCAGCGTTGACGCGCTGCTCCTCCTCACCCAGGCTATGGCGCTGAGTGGAGACCGCGCAAGCAGCCTGGACCCGGCGCGGGAGGCGATCGAGCTCGCACGCCGCCTGGCCGAGCCGGACCTCGTGGCTCAGGGCCTGAACCACCTGGCAATGTCGCTGATGAGCGCCGGTGAGGACGCCGCCCTGGCCGAAGAATTCGCGCTGGAGGCGGTCGAATTGACTCGAGCGCTCGGCTCCTCCTTTCAATTCGAGTTTAGGCTCGACACGCTGGCATGTGCCCATCTGCAGCTGGGCAGGATCGAAGCCGCTCTGACCGCCCAACGGGAGGCCCTACGTCGCCCGGGGCTCGGTACATTCGAGATTGTCGTTCTACTTCCCACCATGGCCGCGATCCTGATCGCTCGGGGGCAACCGCGGCGCGGTGTACGCCTCGCCGGCGCGATCGACCGTCACTGCGAGCAGCTCGGCCTCGACCCGGCTGTCGCATGGGACCTCAACCGCGAATGGTTGGAGCGGGGCCTCGCCATCCTCGGCCACCAAGCCGGCGCTGTGAAGGCGTCGGGGCGACGCCTCACGCTTGAGCAGGCCAAGGCCTATGCGCTGGAAGAAGGATCGGACGATGAGCCGGGCCCTGGAGTAAGGCTCAGTCGCCGCGAGATCCAGGTGGCTGGGCTGGTGCGCGAGGGACTTAGCAACCGAGCGATCGCTGAGCGGCTATTCATTTCGGAGCGGACGGTAGAGGGTCACGTGGCTAGCGTTCTCAACAAATTGGGAGTGAACACCCGTGCTCAGATCGCTGCCTGGGTCGCAGAAAACACACCTGGCTGATGAGGGAATCAATGACACAGTTCCTTGGGCCCCGATTTGTCCTCTCGGTCATGACAAACAGGACCACATGCGGTCTCCGCCCTTCTGAGCTGCCGCAATCGAGGTTGGACGACCTGGACCTGTCAGCGGCGAGTTGAGGCACCCGTTACGATTCGTCGGGGATCGGACACTGCGCTACCTGTGTCTTGGGGCCGGCTGTTCCAGGGATCGAGGCCCCTCAATCTCTGAGGTTGGCTCACCTGCGGACTGTAGGCGGCTGGTACCTCGCATCCTCACCCTCGCCTCCTCGAGCGTCTCCGCCCCAATCAGCTGGAGCAACCGCGGCGTGGGCTGGTATACCAGCGGCCGTCCCGTTACATGATCGTCCCGCTCGGCACAGAGCAACCCTCGTGAGAGCAGCAGGGCCAGCGTCTCCGAGCTGTCGCGAGGCAGCGAGACCGGACCGTCAGGCCCTATCGAGAGCTGCGCCGAGCCCCTTACCTC
>JALZAW010000061.1 GCA_030948155.1 Candidatus Dormiibacterota bacterium
CGGCGCTCAGCACCGGTCAAAGCCGGCACGCTGAAGCGGGTCAGCGGCTCGAGGACCTTGATCCGCGATCCTTGTCAGAGCCTGATGCCAGCGTTTGTGAGCGTCACCGCGATGGCTATCAGGAGCACGAGGCCGAAGCCGCCGCCCAGGCAGAGCGCCTGCCGTCGCACCCAGCGCTCCACGTCAGCCTCGGTTTCCTGAAGCTCCGACGAGTAAAGCTGGTCGAAGAGCTGCTGGCAAAAGCCGCCCAGAAGGTCATTGGGGGAAGGCGCCAGATACGCCTCAACCGTGAACAGCTCGCCGGATGCGGGCGGCAGCAGGGGCCAGCGGATCTGGAGGCGTCGCGGCCACAGTGCTTTCGCGGCGCAGTAGAGGCCGGCCAGGAGGATCACTATCGCCAGCAGGCTCACCAACCAGATGTAGGCCGGCCGAGCCGATCGCTCCGAAGCGAGCAGGCCCAGCAGGATGCCGGTCGCCGCGGCTCCAGTGGCCGCCCTCTGCTGCAGCCCGCGCACGTTTTGGACCCGAGCTTCGACCGCGCGTGAAAGCTCCTGATAGACGGCCTGCAGCTGGGCAAGCTCCACCTCAGAGCACGGTTCCGCTGGGGTAGTTTCGCACTGTCAGAATCCAGACTTCCCGCTCTGCCACGTCGACAGCGAAGCCGATTACCTGATCAGGCGTGAGCCAGAGCAGGCGCTTGCTCATGGCTCTGCCCATCACAGCCACCTGCGCTGCGGGCGAGGGCAGGGTGAGGCCGTGTGCCAGAGGGTTGGACTGGAGCTGCTGCCAAGCCTCGGCGGTCTGCGTCGGATACTCAGCCGCACTGGCCTTCCACTCGGCTTCCGCCTCGGCTCCGGCCCAGGTGACGCGCCAGGGCTCGGCGCTCACGCCGGTTGGGCTTGGCTTCCCAATCGGCGGCGGCCTGTCTTCACAGGTCGCGTGCTGGCGGCCTTCGGCTGGCGTTCGACGCCCACCTTCTTCAGCTCGCGAAGGCGGCGGTGGCCGTATTCAGGATTGATCTCGACAGGCTCCAGCAACCACTCGCGCATGGCCGGCTCGGCGTAGAGTCGGGCTGTGACATTCCAGCTGCGCTCGAGTTGACCGAGTGCTCCGAAGGCTCCGGTGTCGACGGCGGCCTGGGCGGTTTCTGCAAACTCGCGCACGAACTGGGCGTGCCATTCCACCGGTAGCAGCCGCAGCCAGGGCAGCGTGCCGGGTGCCTTGGCAGTTAGTGCTTTCCGCGCAGCATCGGCCTCCAACCCCGCCAGCAGCAGCGATGCGGCAGTGCGCAGGCTGTCCCGAATGCCTTCCTCGCGCGCAGCTTCGACGAGCATCAGGTCAGCTCCGTCGCGCCGCTGAAGGAGCACGTCCTGGCCTGCTTCACTGACCTTCAGAACCTCGCCGCTGCGGCGGACTATGTCACTGAAGTTCCGCCTCGCCATCTCCATATGGCCCAGCTTACAACACTAGTTCTGAAGTAGCCGGGCGGCAGGTTCGAAGACCTACGCTCAGGCGGGGTCGGCTACCTTCCCAGGCGCTGGCGAGGCGCCCACGTCGCCGGCGAGGCGTCGCTCGATGAGAGCCCGCTCAGCCGAGTTTGTCGTCAGGTTCACCGCGCGCCGGCCGGCAGCGACGGCCTCCCTCTCCCGACCCAAGTCGCGCAGGAGCACCGAGCGGGTCGCGTGAAAGAGGTGGTAGTTGTCGAGCCTGTTCCGCACCTCGTCGATCTCGGTCAGGGCTCTGCCAGGACCCTCCAGATGGCTGCGCGCTATTGCCCGGTTGAGCCTCACCACAGGTGATGCGTCGAGTGCTAGCAGCATCGTGTAGAGGTCGAGGATCTCACGCCAGTCGGTCTGCTCCCAAGTCGGTGCCTCGCAGTGCACAGCGGCGATGGCCGCCTGCACCTGGTAGGGACCCAGGCGGTGAAGCGCTGCGGCGCGATGGATGAGCCGAACCGCCTCCCCGATTGCCCGACGATCCCAGAGCGAGCGGTTTTGGTGCTCCAGCAGCACCAACCGGCCCTGAACGTCCCGTCGGGCAGACCAGCGGGCGAGGTGAAGACGGATCAGCGCGAGCAGGCCCAGGGGTTCAGGCTCGTCCGGCAGGAGGCGCACGACCAGCTCAGCCAGCCACTCGGCGTCGCGGGCCAGGTCGCGGCGGATCGGGTCCTCACCGCCAGTGGCGATATGGCCCTCGTTGAAGACCACGTAGAGGACAGTGAGCACCTCGTCGAGCCGGGGCCGCAGGTCTCCTGGGCCGGGCACGCGGTAAGGGATGCCGGCGTCCACAATCTTGCGCTTGGCTCGCACTATCCGCTTCGCGAGCGTCGGCTCGGGCAGCAGATAGGCGCGGGCGATCTCGACTGTTGTGAGCCCAACCACTGCCCGCAGCGTGAGGGCGACCTGCGCATCCCGGGCGAGGGCCGGGTGGCAGCAGGTGAAGATGAGCCGCAGCCGATCGTCGGTCTCCCGCCGCGGGCGCTCGGGTAGGGCGCCGATCAGCTCCAGCTTCTCGCGATGCCTGGCGTCCCGCCGGAGGCGATCGAGCCCTTTCCGACGCGCTGTCGTCAGCAGCCAGGCACCAGGCCGCTCCGGCACGCCGTCCCTCGGCCAGTGCTCGAGGGCTTCCAGCAGCGCTTCGGAGACCAGGTCCTCGGCCAGGTCGAAGTCGCCGAGGAGACGGACCAGGCTCGCCGTGAGCCGGCCCGCCTCCTCTCGGAAGACTCGCTCGAGCGAGACCTCGGCACTAGCGCTCGAGGACAGGTCTGACCTCCACCTTGCTGCTCGGCGACGGGAAGGTGCGAGCGATGGCCATCGCCTCATCCAGGTCGGCGGCCTCCAGGATGCCGTAGCCACCGACTGACTCCTTGGCCTCCATGAACGGCCCGTCGACGACCGTCGCCTCCCGGCGGGCGTTCAGGACCAGCGTCGTCGCGGTGTGCGGCGGCTGGAGCTGATGGCCTCCGACCATCTTTCCCTCAGACGCTAGTTTGGCCCACCACTCGCCGATCTCGGCATAGATCCTCTGCTGTTCCTCGGCGGGCGCGGAGTCCTCCCACTCGCCGCGGGTCAACAAGAGCATGTACTTCATTTCGGTTCCTCCTTAGGCGATGAACGTTGATCCTGCACCTACGACGAAGGCGGCCGCCCAGAATGGACAGTGCTGGCCCTCAACGGTTTCCGATCAGGCGCCGGTGTTCGATCCCCTGGGCCCCTCGGCTGATCGAGAATCGGGTGGCTTCCCCACCAGTGACGTGCCTCGGAGCGTGGCTTTAGGCGAGTAGCCGTGGCTCAGGCGTCGGAGGCCAGCAGCTGCCGGACCACCAGGTTCAGAACGCCGCCGTGGCGGAGGTACTGCACGTCCTTCTCGTTGTCGAGCCGGACCAGCACCTGGAAGCTCTTGCTCTCGCCGCTGCCAGAGCGCGCCTCGACCTCGAGCTGCTGGCGAGGGCTGACTCCTTCAGCCAAGCCGCGAACTGTGAACTCCTCCTCACCCGTGAGGCCGAGCTGCTGCCGCCCCTCGCCGCGGCCGAACTGGAGCGGCAGGATCCCCATTCCCACCAGATTGGAGCGGTGGATCCGTTCGTAGGATTCGGCGATGACAGCTTGGACGCCGAGCAGCTTCGGCCCTTTGGCGGCCCAGTCCCGAGAC
Source organism: Candidatus Dormiibacterota bacterium (assembly GCA_030948155.1). Taxonomy (GTDB): domain Bacteria; phylum Chloroflexota; class Dormibacteria; order Dormibacterales; family Dormibacteraceae; genus Dormiibacter. The sequence continues at coordinate 3,652 of JALZAW010000061.1, forward strand.
GAGCCGGAGCCGTACTCCTTTCCGGCCAGCACTATGAGCGGTACGCCTTCGGCGCGATAGCGCTGGGCGGCCTCGAAGATGGTCATGACCTCGCCGCTCGGCTGATGCCGCGTCCAGTAGCCCTCCTTTCCCTGCGCGAGCTCGTTGCGGAGGCGGATGTTGGCGAAGGTGCCCCGCATCATGATCTCGTGATTGCCCCGCCGGGAGCCGTAGGAATTGAACTCGCGCGGCGCGACGTCACGCTCCTGTAGGAACTGTCCGGCTGGACTGGCGCCTGGGATCGAGCCGGCGGGCGAGATGTGATCGGTGGTCACCGAGTCGCCGAGCGCGACCAGGGCTCGGGCGGCCTTGATGTCTCCCAGCGGCTCCAGCTCAGGCGTCAGGTGCTCGAAGTAGGGCGGCTCCTGGACGTAGGTCGATTCGGCGTCCCAGGCGTACGCCTCGCCGGTGGGTGCGCGCATCTGCTGCCAGTGCTCGTCGCCGTCGTAGATGCGCGCGTACTGCTTGGTGAAGAACTCGGGCTTGACCGACTCCCTGATCGCCGCCTCCACCGCTTCCGAGCTGGGCCAGATCTGGCGCAGGTAGACCGGCTCCCCGGAGGTCTCGCTGTGGCCGATGGGATCTTCACTCAGGTCCTTGCGGATGGTTCCCGCCAGGGCGTAGGCGACCACCAGCGGCGGCGAGCCCAGGTAGCTCGCCCGCACCAGCGGATGGATGCGGGCTTCGAAGTTGCGGTTGCCGGAAAGCACTGCCACCACGCTCAGATCCTCTTCCTGTACGTCCGCCTCGATCTCGGAGGTCGCCAGCGGGCCTGAGTTGCCGATGCAGGTGGTACAGCCATAGCCCACTGTGAAGAACCCCAGCTGCTCCAGCGGTTGCATGAGGCCTGCCTGCTTCAGATAGTCGGTGACCACCCGGGAACCGGGAGCGAGCGAGGTCTTGACGTAACTGGGCACGCGCAGGCCCGCTTCGACGGCGTTCTTGGCCAAGAGCCCAGCCGCGAGCATGACTGACGGGTTGGAGGTGTTGGTGCAGCTGGTGATGGCGGCGATCACGACCGAGCCGTCGCGCAGCTTGGAGGCCGCCCGCTCGGCGATTGCCACGCCGCCTTCTGCAGCCCCGTGGACAGGCTGCTGACCACCCTCGCCCTCCAAGCGCTCAAGATCGTCGTTGGCCGCAGCAGCAGCCGCGTCAGCCGGGTGGAAGGCAGCGCAGAAGCTGTCCCAGACTCCGTCCAGTGGTACGCGATCCTGGGGCCGCTTAGGGCCGGCCAGGCTTGGCTCGACGTGGGCCAGGTCCAGCTCCAGCAGCTCAGAGAACTGCGGGATCGGCTGGCCGTCCTCTCGGAAGAGGCCCTGTGCCTTCGTGTAGCGAAGGACCAGGTCCAGCACCTCACTCCGGCCGGTGGTCTCCAGGTAGCGAAGGGTCTGGGCGTCGACAGGAAAGAGCGCTGACGTGGCGCCGTATTCCGGGCACATGTTGGAGATCGTGGCTCGGTCGGCCACCGTCAGGCTGGAGAGGCCGTCGCCGCAGAACTCCACAAACTTGTTCACCACGCCGTGCTTGCGGAGCATCTCGGTGATCGTCAGCACGAGGTCGGTGGCTGTGGCGCCGGCGCGGAGTGCGTTGTGGAAGCGCACTCCCACCACCACCGGCTGCGGGAGATACATCGGCTGGCCCAGCATGGCCGCCTCCGCCTCGATGCCGCCCACGCCCCAGCCGAGCACACCCAGGCCGTTGACCATCGTCGTGTGCGAGTCGGTGCCGACAAGGGTGTCAGGAATGGCCACGCGACGACCGCCCACCTCGCGGATCTGAACCACCCGGGCCAGGTGCTCCAGGTTCACCTGATGGCAGATGCCCATGCCCGGCGGCACGACTGAGAAGCCATGGAACGCCTGTTGGGCCCAGCGCAGCACAGCGTAGCGCTCATAGTTGCGCTCGTACTCACGTTCTATGTTGGTGGTGTAGGCGTGGGCGTCGCCGAACATGTCGACCTGCACCGAATGGTCGATGACGAGATCGCAGGGAATCTCGGGATCCACTCTTGCCACATCGCCGCCCGCGCGCTTGACGGCCGAGCGCATGGCAGCCAGGTCCACCACCGCCGGCACGCCAGTGAAGTCCTGGAGCAGCACCCGGGCAGGTAGATAAGGGAGCTCGGTCCCGGCCGGCGGCTCAGCCGGCCAGTTGGCCAGGGCGCGGACAGTGGCCTCGCCAGCCTGGTCCGAAGCGGCCTGTCGAAGCACCATCTCGAGCAGCACCTTCACAGTGACAGGCAGCCTGTCCAGATTTCCCAGCCCCAGTTCCCCGGCCGCCTGGAGCGAGACGAATTCGAGATCGGTGCCTGTCAGCGGGCGGCGAGCATCCATATTTGCAAATGTACTTCCACGCCGGCGACAGGCCGGCCTCGACCAGAACTCTGGCGCTGCTGCCGTGCCCAGGGCGGGCGAGGACGGCGGGCGGCCGCTGAGGCACACTGACGACGTCGAGTCTTATCCGTTTTGGTTCGAGCGGCCACGTAGGACAGCAGCGTCCATGCGTCCAGGAACGCCGGCTGACAGGGGTGATCCTGGAAGCCGACGATGTCGAGGCCCAGGTCGTCGGCCGCCTCCGCCGCGGCCGCCTCCGCCGCGGCTACCACCGCCTGCTGGTCCCGTACGTTCGGGGGGCAGGAAGCTGCCGAAGAGCAGGTCGTGGTTGTAGTCGGCCACGGTCCGAGTATCAGCCTCCTACCCGGCTCTTGATTTGGATGACCAAGAGCAGGACCACTCCGTCGGCTGGTCACCTGTCACGTCCGCTATGAGATCGAAATCGCCCGCGCTGCACGGCGTTCGCCAGACCGCGACGGAGCTACGACCGATCGCTGGACAACTCATGGACAGCTCGATTGATGCTTACAGAATCTAGCCGCACCCCTCACGCTAACCGCCGCTCAGTGGCGAGCGCCGAGCCGTACGCCGTCTGGACCAGGCAGGTGGCTGTTTGCCCGCTTCCAGTACGTCAGAGATCTCGTTCAACAGGTCGACGGCTAATCGATGGCGTGGAGGTGCCCATTCAGCTCTCAGGGCTTCGGTATGGCTCTCAAGAGCCACCATGAACCGCCCCGCCAGAATCTGCCCTTCGCGGGTTAGCTCGACAACGCTTACCCGCCCATCCTCCTCCCCGCCACGGCGCCGGACCAGTCCACGCAGCGAAGCGCGGTCAACCAGCCGGCTGACGTTCGAGCGATCGCAGCGAAGCGCCTCCGCCAGCTGGCCGACTGGCGCGGGGCTCATAGCGGCGCAGAGTAGCTCCGCCTGCTGGGGCGTCAAGTCCAGCTCCCGGCTCGCCCGCAGGAACGCGTCCTCGAGAGCCACCCTCAGCCTCCCCAAGGCCTCGGGGACAGTTTCGAAAGTGCGTGCCGGCGGTCCTTTCACTCGAGACATCCTAGGAATGCTTGACCTTGTAATGCAGTTGCGTGCTATCATCACCAATATCGGTGATAGCATCACGCATTAGAAAGGGAAAACAGCGATGACACAGCTGAACGCGGGTCGAAGCAAGGATCACGAACTGGATCAGCGCCGGATGGACTGGGTCCGGCTGGTTGGCGCCGGTGCGCTGGCCGCTACCGTTGCCGTCGCGGGCACGGCCATCATCCAGGCGGCGGCCGCCGCGGCTGGTCTGGTGGATGGCCGAGTGGTTCTTCCCTCGCTGATTGGGATGGGCCCCTTGCGCCTGGCCTCGGTGTCGCTGACGGCCGTGGTCGCGGTCGTCGGCGCGAGCATTTTGCTGGCAGTCTTGCTTGCGACCACACGCCGACCCATCCGCGTCTTTCGTATCGTGACCAGCGTTCTGGCGTTGGCGTCGCTCTCCATGCCTGCCACCATTCCCGGCCCCCCGGTTGCGATGCGCCTGACCATGGTCGCGATGCATGTCGTGGTCTGGGCAGTCAGCGTCGGCGTGTTGGCAACACTCGGCGGTCGGCCCTCGCGGACTGAAGCGTGAGCGCGTTTCAGCGGCGTGAGCTCGCTTTTCTCGAGGACGGCCGCAGGCTGGGGAGAATCGCCACGGTCGGGCGTGACGGCGCGCCCCACGTGGTCCCGGTCGGCTGGAGCTACAACCGAGTGGCCGACACCATTGACGTGGGAGGGAGGGACATGGCAAGTACCAAGAAGTACCGCGATGTCGCCCGGACGGGACAGGCTGCGATCGTGATCGACGAGGTGCTGCCGCCCTGGAATCCGCGCGGGATTGAGGTGCGTGGTGTCGCGGAAGCTGTCGTTGGTCCGCCCGCCACGATTCGCATCCATCCGGGCCGCGTTCGGTCGTGGGGCCTTCATGAGGCCGGCACGGCCTCCAGGGATGGCGGCGAAGCATGAGCAAGCGGGGCCGCCAACCGTGGATCTCACAGCACCCAGACCCCGCCCGCCTGCCGTAGCAATTCGCCACCTGGCCAGCCTCAGGCGGGAGGGCGGCGGTTGCTCATGATGGCTACGCCGAGGCCGGCGAGCCAGCCGAATATGCCATATGCCATCATCGCCACCAGCACGATGGGCTCAAAATGGAAGGGTGGGTCGCCCTGATCCTGCAGCCGGCCCACCAGAACCTTCAGGGGGTCGAAGGGCAGCAGCAGCGGTCGGGTCACAGCCAGCAAGAGGGTGCCTCCCGGCAGGCCCGTCAAGCCCAGCAGCTCGAGCCCGAAGCGGGCCGCCAGGAGGCTCTGGATGACTGTGCTCAACGTCCAGGTCAGTCGCTCCGCCCGCTCGTCGTAGGCGTGGTAGCGGCGTGGCATCAGTTGCCTGTACCGGCCAAATGTTCAGCATCAGACGGCCCAGACCGGCGGGCGCCCTGCGGGCGCTGATGCCGGCGTCCCGTTCCCCCGAAGCGGGGCCCCCTAAGCAAGGGGACCCCGGCAGGGCTTGTCGCGCATCGCAGATGCGCTCCTCCCCTTGCCACCCGGGCCTCCCACCCCACAACGTCTTCGACCTCGTGGGGACCCGGTTGGCACCGCCGGTCTGGAACGCCGGTCCTAGGCGCCTCCGGCCTGCTAAACATCTGACCGCTACAGGCAACCAGCGCCTGCTCGCTCAGGTGCGGTTGGCCTCCGACAGCCGCACGGCCGCCGCGATATGGGCCAGGTGAGTGAAGGCCTGGGGGAAGTTGCCGAGCAGCTGACCGCTCTCCGGATCGAACTCCTCGGCAAAAAGACCCAGATCATTCCCAGCGGCGGTGGCCCGATCGAAGACCTCCCGCGCCTCGGCGAAGCGGCGCTGGCCGGCCAGGCAATCCACGAGCCAGAAGGTGCAGGCGAGAAAATAGCCCTCCCGGCCGCCCCTGACACCGTCGTTTACCTTATCGGTCCGGTAGCGCAGGATCAGCCCCTCCTGCTCCAGCTCTGCCCGGATGGCTTCGACGGTGGCCACCATGCGCGGATCGTCGTACTCGCAGTAGCCGACATTGGGCAGCGTGAGGAGCGCGGCGTCCAGTTGCCGGCTCTTGTACGACTGCACGAAGCAGCCTCGCTTTGAGTCCACGCCGTTGGCGTCGATCGATTCCCGCATCTCCTGCAGGGTCTTGCGCCAGCGGTCGAGCGGCGCCTGGCGCATGCACTCGACCGCGAGCTGGAGGCCACGGTCGACAGCCGCCCAGCACATGACTTTGGAATGCACGAAGTGTCGGCGCGGCCCGCGCATCTCCCAGATGCCTGAGTCCGGTTCCCGCCAGCGCTCCGCCGCCACGTCTACCAGCTCGGCCAGAAAGCGCCAGTAGTCATCGTCCGGGGAGTGGCCGCGGCGATGCCAGATCCAGGTCAGCAGCAGCAGCTCCCCGTAGGCGTCCAGCTGAAGCTGCTCCGAGGCGGCGTTGCCGACCCGCACGGGCCGGGAGCGACGGTAGCCCTCCAATGGCAGCACGATCTCGGTCAGGCGCCGCTCACCGCCGACCCCGTACATGATCTGCAGCTCGTGCGCCGAGCCCGCCGAGCTGCGCTGCATGAAGCGGCGGAAGCCGTCGGCCTCCTTGTCACAGCCGATCAGGGCCAGGGAATGCACACTGAGATACGAGTCTCGGATCCAGCTGTAGCGGTAGTCCCAATTGCGGGGGCCACCGATCTCCTCCGGTAGTGAGGTGGTCGCCGCCGCCGCAATGGCTCCGGTCGGCGCGTTGGTCAACCCCTTCAACACCAGCGCGCTGCGCAGCACGGCGGGCCGATCGGGGCCGCCGAAAGTGGCCCGCTTCGTCCAGCGTCGCCACCAGGCGACAGTGCTCTTCAGGTGTTCGTCGACGACATCGGCCGGCACAGGATCCCACGCGCCAGTGTCCAGCTCGGTGGGCGGTTTGGCCTGGATCACCAGCCTGATCCGTTCCTCGCCGTGGACCGAGACCTGGGCTCGCAGGTCATGGTGATCGCCGAGGGTCAGCTCCACGTCGCTGCTGACGAGCATCCCGTCATCGCCGCCGATCACAGCCCAGCTGCGGATGCCGGCTCGGCGCAGCCAGGGCTTCATCTCTCCGTAGTCGAAGCGGGGCACGATCTCGAGGTCGAAGTCGACCCTGCCCCGGACTCCCTCAATGATGCGGATCAGCTCCATCAGCGGCTGCTCGCGGCCGCCAGTGCGCATGGCGAAGCAGTCGATCACCGTCGCCTCACCGCCACCTGTCGTGAACGTGGTCTTGAGCACCATGGTGTCCGAGA
>JALZAW010000463.1 GCA_030948155.1 Candidatus Dormiibacterota bacterium
GAGCGGTCCGGAGTCGCCCTTCGGGGGGGTACTGACCAAGCGTCAGGTCACGGTCGCCAGGCTGGTGGCGGAGGGGCTCACCAACCGCGAGATCGCCTCGAGGCTGTTCATCTCGGACCGCACCGCGGAAGGCCACGTGGAACAGATCCGGAACAAGCTCGGATTCAGCTCGCGCGCCCAGGTGGCGGCGTGGGCGGCGCAACATCTGCCGCCGGTCTGAAGACGGTGCGGGAGCCGCGGCCCGGGTCAGCTGGCTGGCCGGTTCCGCGAACGGTCTCTCATTCGACGGCGTCCGGCAGCCTCTCCACGCGGCCGAAGGACCAGCTCAACCAGACGGTGGACTCTGAATCCCAGCCGTTCAGTTCAGCTCGCCGGCCGCCAGCGTCAACAACGACCTTCTGTGTCGTCAGCAGTCCACCGATCGACAGGTGAACGCCATCCCAGTCGCGAGCGACGGCCTGCCAGTCCGGCAGCAGCCGATCCTCGCGGATCTCACCGGGGTACCGCAGGCAGAGTGCACGCCAGTCGTCCGGGCCGTGCACCTCGAAGACCCGAGCGGATGGGAGGGCTTCCAAGCGCCACAGCCGGTATGGTGGCGGCCGCCCGTCCTCTCCGATGCGAAGGTAGAGGCTCCAGCCGCCAGGCATGGAGCCCACCGTGGTGGCAGTCCACAGTGCTGCCCGCGGCTTGGGGGTGTCGCCACCAAACGGACTCAGTTCGGGGACAAACCGCGATGGATCGGGGGTCTCCGTCGAATTGGCCGGCGAGATCCAAACCTGCTGCGTTCTGTCCAGGTCCGCGAACCAGCTCTCGGCAGCCGGGCAGCTGACCAAACGAAGTGCGTCCTCCCACAGCGTCCGAGCCCTTGTGGCGAGTGCTTTGACGCTGTCGCGATAGTCGGGGGAATAGGGGCTGAGGGCGACCATGCACTTCAGGACGAGCTCTTGGAGGACGGCAGGGTCCGCCTCGCAGGCATCGCTGTCGATCTGCAACACATCCAGTGGCAACTCCAGTGAACTGAGCCCTCGACTTCCCTGCCGCCCCGTCGCGACGCTGGCGACCACGTACGTCCCCAACGGGGAATTCAAAAGCGCCGCAACCTGGGCTTGCCGGTCGACACCGCGCGTCACTTGGTCGAGGCTACGTCACTGATTGGCCGGCTCGACCAGATGCGTTGCCGTCAAAATCCTCAGCAAGGAGAGTCAGCGGGACGATGAGCGGGAACGGCTGGCTGTGGCTCGCAGCTCTGGACCTGCTGCTGATGCTCTCGTTTGGCATCACAGCCGTGCTGGGGCTGCGCCGGCGCGGGCGGGGCGCCGAGGTCCCGGAGCAGGTCACCGGGACATTCGAAGACCGGCTGGCCACGCTCGTACCCCGGCGGCCGGCCAGGCTCCTGCTGTTCGAGGTTCACGGCTGGCACGCGCTGGTGAGGCTGCCCGCGCGGTGGCAGCGGCCGGCCGGCCCCGCGGAGTTCCCGTACGCCTCCGGCCTCCGCCTGCTCATGGCCGTGCTGCTGGGCCTGACGCTGGTCGAGCTTCCGGTCTTCGCCCTGCTTGCGGCCCTGCTGCTTCCCTGGCTGGCGGCCAGGGTCGGGCTGCTGGTGCTCGGGCTCTACGCGGTCTGGTTCATGGCCTCAACGTGGGCCGGCATGGTGACCAGCCCCCATCTGGTCCAGGATGGCCGGCTGCTCCTTCGCGCCGGACTTCTCGCCGGCATCGTGATTCCGCTGGAGGACATCGCCGCTGTGCAGCCACGGCGTCAGAGCTGGAATGCGCTGTTCGGCCCGCTGCTGAACGATGGCGTTGCGGCATTCCCAGTCAATGGATCCACGGAGCTCGAGCTGCGCCTGCGCCGCCCGGCAATCCTCTGGCGGCTGCTGGGAAGCGACCTGCCGGCCGAAATCGTGCACGTACACGCGGATGATGCCGACCGCATGCTGGAAATCCTGCGCCGACACCTGGAGCCGGACCAGTGGATCAGTCCTCCCCCGGCGCGGCGGGGGGAGGTTGGCAGGGGAACCCATCACTGCTGATAGCCGCTGCCGGTGACGATGCCGTGTGTGGAGAGCAGGGCCAGCGATTCGAATGTTGTACCTGGATGGCGGGCCATGTAGCCGGAGGCGATGCTCATAGAGTCGACGGCGGCAAAGGGCATCTCACCGGCGTAATCGAGGATCGCGGGGGCGGCGGCACGAATGGGTGCCAGCAACCGCTCGCCCTGCTCGGCGCTGCCGAGGCGGGCGATGGTCAGTTGCACGATCCGCTGGTTTCGGCGCCCACGTCACCGTCTCCCTCTTGCAGCACCGGGCCTTTCACCTTCCGGCGGAGAGCCTCGACCTTGATCTCTCCGGCAATCGACTCGCTCATCTCTGAATCTCCTTTCCTCTGGTCGGTGGGTTGGGAGGGTCGCTTCATTCGTCCCCGCTCAGGCCGACGACCGCCTCGTCGAGCTTCAGCCCACTCGGTGCCTGTAATCCCAGAATCGTCCGCAGCTCGGCAGCGGACCGCTTTAGCGCTTCCGGGCTGCGGCCCGGGCTGCCGAGCAAAGCCTCCACCTCGCCGAGACCGGCGTCAGTGGTGATGCCCTTCTCGTTCAGAGCCCATCTGCCCTGCTCGGCCAGTCGCGCCTGCGCTGCCGCGATTGCCGCGCGTGTCAGCAGTCCGACGCAGTACGTCACGTCACCGCGAGCGGCCGCCGTGTCGGCGTTCGCGAGCGCAAACGCGGCATGTCCATACCAGCGAGCAGGAGCCGTGGACTTCAGAGCTTCCGGGAACGTCGGTTTCGGAAGCTCCCCACGCAGTACCTTGG
>JALZAW010000464.1 GCA_030948155.1 Candidatus Dormiibacterota bacterium
CCGCCGGGAGCCCTACGGGCTCTGATGCGTGCGTTCGGGGGCCCGGCGCGCCTCCTCACCCATCTTCAGATGGGGTCGTCGTTGCGCCACCCCGGCCTTCGCACCGACGGTCTGGAACGCCGGCCTTCGGGCCTTCGGCCTGGTCCCCATTCGGCCGTTACAGTCCACTAGTCGGCTGTCCGTTCCCTTCTCAGCGGCGGTGGGTGAGGTCGGGGAGAAGTACGTTTGCGCAACCTGCCGAGCAACTGCTTGGATTTGAGTCTTCGTTGAGCGCCTCAGCAACGATGGGAGAACGGGCATGGATCACGCCTTCGCCGTCCGCGACGAGTTCCCGATCCTCGCGGAGCTGACCTATCTGAATACCGCTTCGGCTGGGCTCGTATCGCGGTCGGTCACGGCCGCGGCGCACGCCTTCGAGCTCGATCTGTCCGACAGAGGCACGACCGGATTCGACGAAGCTGCCGAAATTGCCGTATACGAGACCGCCCGCAAAGGCGCCGCCCGGCTCTTCAACGCTCCGCCTCACACCATCGCGCTGGCCAGCAGCATGACCGAGGCGCTGTGCCAGGTGGCGTGGTGGCTGCGTCCCCAAGCCCCGGCCAACGTCGTCTCTACTGATGTGGACTTTCCCAGCAACACCTACCCCTGGTATCGCATCGGTCAGGACACCGGCCTCGAGGTGCGGCTGGTTCCCGTTCTCGATGACCCGCACGGGTTCGACATCGAACGGATCGCTCGCTACGTCGACGACTACACCGCGGTCATCAACATCAGTCACGTCCAATTCCTGACCGGTCACCGCCTCAACCTCGCCGCGCTCGCTCAGCTCGCTCACGCTCATGACGCGCTGCTGATCGTAGACGCCACCCAGTCGGCCGGGCAGGTTCCCATCGACGTCACGGCCGACAACGTCGACGTTCTGCTCACCGGGTCCTACAAGTGGCTGTGCAGCACCTTTGGCGCCGCCCTCTGCTACATCCGCCCGGAGCTGCTCGAGCGCTTCAACCCGCCGTTCGTCGGCTGGCGCAGCGCACCGGTGCCCTATGCGCTCAACGCAGAGTGGCAGGGCCTCGCCCGGGACGCCCGCCGCATGGAGTTCTCGACCATGTCCTACGCCGCTGCAGTCGCGCTCGGTGCTGCGGTCGGCCACGTGCTCGAACGCGGACCGGAGGCGATCCTCAAGCACAACCTCGCGCTGACCTCACGGCTGATCGACGGCCTGACCGATCTCGGCGCCCACCTGTTGACCCCACCCCAAGCCGAGCGCCGCGCCGGAACCGTCACCGCCCGATTCCCGGGACGAGACGGCGAACAAGTCGCCATCGACCTCACCAGCCGCGGCGTTATTGTCAGCCCGCGCGTCGGCAGTGCGCGCTACTCCGCTCACTTCTACAACACCGCCGACGACATCGATACCGCTCTCAACATCACAGCGGACGTCCTCCGGATCTGACGCCGGTACCCGGACGCGCTCAGTTCTTCCCGATCCTGAGCTTGGTCGCGCCGCCGTCGAAGTCGAAGTCGTAGCGGTCGACCGCGCCCGCGTAGTCGGGCGACTGGAGGCTTGCCTCAGTCACGACCGCCTCGATCGGCCGCTCATCGAAACTCAGCTTGCTGACGCCGCCATGCACCACGGCGCGGATCGCTACGCCGACGGGACGCCGGACCGAGATGTCGCCGGCGCCGCCACGGATGTGGACCGGTACCGTGCCCGATGGACGGGGCAGGCGGAGTCCGATCTGGCTGGCGCCGCCGTCCACGATTACCGCGGTCACCTGGAGCTCCGTGAGGTCGGCCGTCAGCCACGATACGGAGGCGCCAATCTCGATCCGCCAGGGTATTGCGGCGTTCAGCCGGACCTGGGCCGACTGCCGGCGCAGCTTGAAGAAGCCCACGTTGCGATATTCGATATCGACCGTATTGCCGGTCACGCTGACCGTGGGCTGGGGGCCGCCGAACGACGCCCGAAAGAGCTCGCGGAGCGTCGGCTGGCCGTTGATCGCCACGCGCGCGGCGGGGCGGCTGACTCGCAGACGGCCGCCGCCCGTGCCTCTCAGCGGCGCGGAGCGGACGGTCCGGGGGACGGCGGTGTAGATGCCCACCACCGCCATGAGCGTCGCGCCAATGACGTACGCGACGATCAGGTTGACCGGCGCCAGCACCATCACCAGCGCAACCACGACGAGCGGCCAGAGGAAGCCCCGGCTGACGAGCCCGGTGAGAGCGCCCGGGGGAGGTCGGACCTCGAGGCCACGGGTCGCGTACAGATACAGCGCTGAGAAGGCGAGCGCGATCGCGGCCAGGTTGACCACGTAGACCTCGGCCCCGATCACCGTGTCGTAGTAACGACCGACGACACCAGACGAGAACGGCAGCAGGCTGACCAAGAAGAGGACGACCAGGTTCAGCCACAGCAGCCACACATTGACGCTGGTCAGCTGCCTGAAGAGCTGGTGGTGCAGTATCCAGTAGAACCCGACCAGAAAGAAGCTCAAGGCGAACGTGAGAAGTCGCGGCCCCGTCTGCAGCAGGGCTGCCGGCAACCGGGACTGGGCGTCCGACTGCGCGATGTCTGGCACCGCCACGTTGAGCACCAGCAGCGTGATCGCGATAGCGAAGACGCCGTCGCTGAACGCCATGAGCCGGCCGATCTGGTAACCACGCTCTCGATCCGCGTCGACCGGCGCCTGCTCTTCGTCGTCGTCGACCACCGCCAGCTGGTCTTCGTTCACGCGACCGATGCTAACGAACGTGGGCCGGACACCAACCCGGTGAGCTGATTCCCGGCTCGCTCCTCCA
>JALZAW010000465.1 GCA_030948155.1 Candidatus Dormiibacterota bacterium
CTACCGAGGTGTCTTCCCGGGCTGATGGGTAGGCGCCTCTGCGCAGCAGGCGCCCTCTTGCTGCTGGGCCTGCTGGTGGTCCTTCCGCTGCTGCGCTTGGTCAGCGCGGCCGCCGCCGGAGGGACAGTGGGCCTGGCTGCCGCAGTGGACGGGCCCGACCTGGCAGCCCTCATCAACACCGGCTGGACGGCCCTGGCAGTCATGGTTCTTGCCGTCTCCGCCGGCACGGCGGCAGCCTTGCTGACCGAACGGCGGCGGCCCCCGGGCCGGGGCTGGCTCCGGCTCGCAATCATCGCGCCGCTGCTGGTGCCCAACTACGTGGCCGCGATCGCCTGGCAGCGCGCCTACGGCCGCGCAGGGCTGACCGACCAGGTGCTGGGCCTGACTCTGCCCGGTCTTGAGGGCCCGGCAGGAATCGTGCTGGTCATGGCAGTGGGCGCGATTCCGCTCTCCTACCTGATCATCGCCGGGGGGCTGGCGGCAGCTGCCGAGCCAGACAGGGAACGCGCGGCCCGAGCCAGTGGCGCCGGACCGCTGCGGGCGGCAGCCGGGATCACGCTCCCGCTGCTGCGGCCGGCGCTGGTGGCCGCTGCCGTCCTCAGCTTCGCCACCGCTGCCAGTGCCTTTGGCGTGCCGCAGGTGCTCGGCTCGCCGGCCGGCTTCTCGACCCTCGCCACTCGGATCTACCGGGACCTCAACTTCGCCACCGACGAGGCAGCATTCGCGCGCGTGCTCGTGGCGGCCTGCGTCCTTCTCGCCCTGGCTCTCTTAGCGGCGGCAGCCGCTGACGCTTCCCTCGGCCGCGGCCGTGACCGGCCGGGTGGTCCGGCAGAGCCGGGGAGCGGTGCGGGCAGCTCCTGGGCACCGCTGCCCGTGGCCTTCGCGCTGCTGCTGCTGGTCGGGCTGCCGCTGCTGGCTCTCGTGCTGGAGGCGCTCACCCGGGCTGCGGGACTGCCTCCCACGCCTGCCAACTGGACGCTCGCCAACTTTGCAGCGGCCCTCCAGGGAAATGCGTTCCGAGCCCTCCTCAACAGCCTGCTCCTGGCGGCGCTGGCCGCCAGCCTGACAGTGGCCATGGGCGCACTCGTGGTGGTGGTCGGCGGACGCGCGGCCCGCGCGTTGGGAGCGGGCGTCACCGCCAGCTTCGCGATCGCCGGTTCGGCGCTGGCGGTGGCAGTGCTGCTTGTCTACGACGAGTGGCTGCGGGACACGCTGGCACTGATCCTCATCGCTTACCTGGCCAAGTTCTGGGCGCTGGGCCACCGCCCGCTGGCGGGCGCTGCCGACCGTTTGCCGCCCGACGTCTTCCGCGCCGCCCGCGCCAGCGGGGCGGGGCCCATCGACATGCTGATCAGCATCGTGACGCCGCTCTTCCGGCCGGTGCTGGCGGCCGCCTGGCTGCTTGTCTTCGTCACCGCAGTCCATGAGGTGACCATGTCAAGCCTGCTCTACGGTCCCGGGAGTGAGACGCTGGCGGTGGTGGTGCTCAACCTCCAGCAACTCGGCGACCCGACAGTCACCTCGGCCCTGGCAGTGATCCTGACCCTGCTGCTGGCGCTGCCGGCCATAGCCCTGCTCGGCCTGAGGCCCGCCCGGAGTGGGCTGTGAGCGCGGTTGAGTGCCGGGCGTTGACTGTGGAGCGCGGGAGGACGGAGGTGCTCCGGGGGATAGATCTGAAGCTCGCCCCGGGCGAGGTGGTGGGCTTGCTCGGCGTGTCAGGCTCGGGCAAGAGCACGCTGCTCAGCACTATCGCTGGCTTCCTGCGACCAAAGGCGGGCGAGGTGTGGCTGCAGGGACGAATGGTCTCCAGCCCGCGGCGGTCGGTGGCACCAGAACGCCGAGCCCTCGGCGTGGTCTTCCAGGGCACAGCCCTCTGGCCGCACATGACAGCCGGGGAAACCGTCGCCTACCCGCTGCGCCGGCAGGGCGTCGATCGGACCCGCGCGCGCGCCCAAGCCCTGGACCTGCTGGACAAGCTGGGCGTCGGGGTGCTGTCCGAGCGGAGGCCGGCTGACCTCTCTGGCGGCGAGCAGCAGCGGGTTGCTGTCGCCCGCGCCTTTGCCCGGGGGGCCGCGGTCCACCTTCTGGACGAGCCGACAGCCCACCTCGATGCGGCGCACCGGCGCCGGCTGCTAGACGTCCTGAGCGAGATCCGGGCTGCCTCCGGGGCGGCCGTTCTGCACGCCACTCACGATGTCGAAGAGGCGATGTCTATGGCCGACCGACTGGCTGTGCTGCGGGCCGGCCGCATCGTCCAGGCTGGCCCGCCGGCAGTTGTCTACGCGGAACCCACTGACGTCGAAGTCGCCAGGCTCACGGGCCCGGCGTCGGTGCTGACAGCCGACGTGGAAGCGGTCGAGCGTGGTTGCGCGGAGGTGGACCTCGGATCCCGTCGAGTGCGGGTCGCCCTGGGCGGCGCCGGATCGTTCGCGGGCCGCCAGGCGACCCTGTTGGTGCGCCCCGAATGGGCGCAACTCGGGGGTGAGCTGCCGGGCACTGTGCGCCGCGCCTGGTATCGAGGCGCCCATACCGACTATCGCCTGATCACGGAGGGGGGTGAGGTGGAGGTTCGCCAGCCGGGCCCGCCGGAGGCGCGCGCGGGCGAGAATGTCACCTGGCGCCTCGACCGCGCCTGGCCGCTTCCGAACGGCGCAGATTGACCTTGAGCCGACACAGGGTCGGAGCAAGAAGGTATCAAGCAAGGTTGCCACCCTGGAGCGTCCATACCGGTTCTCGGCCTGTGGCAGCGGTCTCAGCCCGCCCCCGTCGGGCATTGGTATTCTGCCATTTCATTGCCGC
>JALZAW010000466.1 GCA_030948155.1 Candidatus Dormiibacterota bacterium
CAGGGGAGCATTACACGCGGCTCTCGCCCGGCGCTCAGTCCAGCAGCACGCCACTCAGGTGAGTGGCGTCAGCCACTGACTGAACCACATGGCGCCCATCCTTGGCGGCGACGACGCTGACACTCGTGAACTGGGGCATCACGCGCAGCTGCGGCCACTCCAGCCCCAGCAGGCTGTGGAGGAAAAGCGAGATGGCCGCGTTGTGGCTGGCGACGAGCGCCCGCCGGGGTTGGCTGTCGTAAATCTCGAGGCGCTTCACAATGCCATCCAGAGCCTCTCGCATGCGGGCGGCAACCTGGCCCATCGGCTCCGGGAACGGATACTCCTGCGGGTCACCGAGCGCCTCGATCCGGCCCTCATCCCAGTAGGTGCGCACCTCTCGCAGCCGCTCATCAGTCTGGACTTCCAGGCCCCTGCCCACAGCCACTGCGTGTGCGGTGGCGACCGCCCGGCGGAGATCGCTGGCCCAGATCTCATCGAAGTGGACGGACGCCAGCCGGGCCGTCAACAGCGCCGCCTGCACCTCTCCCTCGACCGAAAGCGGAGGGTCGAGCAGGCCGTCGTCCAGCTGCTCCAGGCCGGCATACGCGTCAGCGTGGCGCACGAGCCACAGCTCGCTGCGATCGGGAACGCCCACCAGGTGCCGCTCGTGCAGGGCCGCCAGCATGTCCAGAAAGGCCGAGCGGCGGGCGTCAGCCACAGGCTGCCACGACTCCGACAGCTCCGCGAATGGCACGCGCCATCACGTCCACCGCCCCCGCGCTGAGCAGGTTCAGATCGGCGGTCTTATCGCCCGTGCTCACAGCAAAGACCGTGTCACCATCGAACATGGTGTGGACCGGGCGGATGGCCAGCGCCAGGCCGTCATGGCCGACTTCGGCCAGCTTCTGACACTGCGCCTTGTCCAGCCTGGCGTCGGTCGCGATGACGCCCAGCGTCGTGTTCGAGGCTGGGAAAGGGCGCGGCAGGCGCTCGCCGCTCAGCATCGTGCGCCAGCTGTCGAGGAAGCGCCCGTCAACCCGGGCGCCGGCGATGATTCGCTCGCCTTCGACCACGTCGCCTAGCGCGTTGACGACGGCGAGTGCCCCCACCGTCGCTCCGCCGGGAATGGTAAGCGCTGCCGAGCCGCAGCCGCCGGGCTGGGAGTGCTCGAAGCCGAACAGCTTGCCGACAGTGGCGCCCGCGGCCGCCCCGACGCGACCGCAGCGCACAGGCTCGCCCCGCTCGGCGTCCAGGCAGGCTGCGTAGCCCGCCTCGGCAGCGGGAAAGGCATCCGGCCGGCCCGAATTGAGGTCGAAGATGACAGCCGCCGGGACTATGGGAACGAGCGCCGGCCCAGTGTCCACACCCACCTTGCGCTCACGCAGAAAGCGCATCACGCCCTCCACGGCGGCCAGTCCGAAGGCCGATCCCCCACAGAGGGCGAGGGCATGGATGCGCTCCACCAGGCGGCCCGGTCGGAGCAGGTCGGTCTCCCGCGTGCCCGGCGCCGAGCCTCTGATGTCGATCCCTGCCACGGCTCCTTCGGGTTGGAAGAGGACCACAGTGCAACCGGTCATGGCCGCCTGGTCGGACCAGTGGCCCACCCGCACCCCCGGCACGTCTGTGATCGTCACCCGCTGAGGCTACCTAGACTCGATCTGTGCCAGAGGTCGACCACGCAGCGCTGATCCGGTTCACGCAGGAGCTGGTCAAAATCCCCAGCGTGCACGACCCGGAGCGGGGGTTGATCGAGGAGCCGGCCGCTGAGCTCGTGGCTGAGACCATGCGCAGTTTCGGCTGGCGGCCGATCGTCGAGGAGGCCGCTCCGGGCCGCCCCAACGTCATCGCCGTGCTGGAGGGGCGGCGGCCGGGGCGCACGCTTCTCTTCGAGGGCCACACCGACGTCGTGACAGAGGGCGACCCCTCGCGCTGGACTCACGACCCCTTCGGGGCTGAGATCGTGGAGGGGAAGCTCTACGGCCGC
The DNA here is from genome assembly GCA_030948155.1 of Candidatus Dormiibacterota bacterium. GTDB lineage: Bacteria > Chloroflexota > Dormibacteria > Dormibacterales > Dormibacteraceae > Dormiibacter. Next base: position 1,967 of record JALZAW010000466.1, read on the forward strand.
GGCTCGGCAGACATGAAGGCTGGTGTGGGGGCGATGTTGTTTGCGGCCAAAGCGCTCAGCGAGCACGACTTCCCCGGTCGGATCGTCGTCGCGGCTCTGGCCGACGAGGAAGGCATGATGCTGGGCGTCAAGGACTTCGTCCGCCGCGGTCACGGCGCCCTGGTTGACGCTGCGATCATCTGCGAGCCGGAGGGACAGGCGCTCTGCATCGCCCAGAAGGGGGCGATTCGGATCCGCGTCGACGCCCGCGGCCGGATGGCGCACGGCGCCATGCCGCAGCAAGGCCGCAATCCCATTCCCGCGTTGCTGACCTTCCTCAGCGACTGCGCTGCCCATCAGACGGAGCTGCAGAGAGAGCACGGCGAGCATGCCCTGCTGGGCTGGAACTACATCACACCGACGGTCTTCCGCGCCGGCGATCCTGAGCAGATCAATGTGATCCCCGGCGCCGCGTGGGCTGCGGTTGACGTGAGGACGACGCCGGAAGTGAACCACGACCAGCTGATTGCCAGGCTGCACGCGATGTGTCCCCCTGATGTGACTCTCACGGTCATTGACGACAGGCCGCCGACGGAAACGCCGCCGGACCACCCACTCGTGCGGGCTCTCCTCACAGCGCACGAGCGGTTTCACGGCCGACCGCCAGCCTTCGGCGGAGTGCCGGGCTCCACCGACGGCACCATCCTCTGGCGCGATGCCCACGTGCCCATCGTCACCTACGGTCCCGGCGGCAAGTGGATAGCCCATCAGGTGGACGAGTACGTCGAGCTGGAGGACCTCACCACCTCAGCCGAGGTCTACCTGCAGGCCGCCCGGCTCTTCCTCGATAG
>JALZAW010000467.1 GCA_030948155.1 Candidatus Dormiibacterota bacterium
GTTCACCGGCGAGCCCCAACTGGGCAAGACTGCCGTCGCCCGGGCGCTGGTGCGGGCGCTGCTGCCGGAGGCGCCGCTGGCGCGCCATCCCGACTACTGGGAGGACGACCGCCGCGACAACCTGAAGTTGGATGAGATCCGGCTGCTGCCTGACAAGCCGCCCGAGTATCACCAGCAGCCGCTCCAGGCCTTTCTCGCCCTAAAGCCAGCGGTGGGCCGGCTGCGGGCGGCGGTCATCAGCAACGTGGGCCGCTTGGCCGATCCGGTGCAGGGCATTCTTCTCAAGACGCTGGAGGAGCCGCACCCCAACCGGCTGATCATCCTGACCTCGCCCAGCCTGTCCCCCTTTGTTGTGCTGCCCACGGTTGCCTCGCGCTGCCAGCGGGTCGCCTTTCACCCTGTGCCCTTGACCCGGGTCAGCGAACTGCTGCGAGCGCGCGGCGTCGAAGCTCAGCGGGCGGAGGAGCTCGCAGCTCTCTCCCGCGGCCGGCCGGGCTGGGCCCTGAAAGCGGCTCAGGATTCTGACCTCCTGCAGCGCAACCGGCATTGGGTTGAGCGCCTGGCGGAGCTCTTTGGCGCTCCCGCCGATGCCGCGCTCCACCTGGCCCAGGAGCTGGATGCCGCCAACTTCGCCTGGCGAGCGTCCGACCGCACGCTGGAGGAGCCGGCGGTTTTCGCGCTCAGCGGCTGGCAGCTGGAGCTGCGGCGGCGGATGCTCGCCGAGCCCGCCGCCACCCGGCAGGCGGCCTGGGCGCGGCTGCTGGAGCTTTCCTACGACACCCTTGGCTACTTGGAACAGAACGTCAGTCCCCGTTTGGCGCTCGAGTGCTTCCTGCTGGAAGCCCGCCTCTTGGAGGCGGCGTAGTGCCAGTCGTGGGCGGCAGATATGTGAAGGCCGCCCTGCGCGGCTTCGCCCCTTACACGCCAGGTCTGCAGCCGGCTGACGCGGAGGGCTGGGTCAAGCTCAACACCAACGAGTCGCCCTGGCCGCCTTCGCCGCGCGTCATTCAGGCTCTGCATGGTGCGGTGGAGGAGAACCTCCGCCTCTATCCCGACCCGCTGAGCCGCCAGGCGAGGGCGGCCATCGCCCAGCACCATGGCGTCGGTGAGGACCAGGTTGCGCTGGGCAACGGCGGGGATGAGCTGATCGAGCTCTGCTTCCGCGCCTTCGCCGGGAAGGGTGATGCGGTGGCGCTGATGCAGCCCACGTACCCGGTCTATGAACCTGTGGCGGCGGTGCACGAATGCCGGGTTTCACGGCATCCGTACACGGCTGACCACAGCCTGCCGGAGAGCTTCGCGGCGGATCCGGCGCCGCTCAAGTTCCTGGCCAATCCCAATTCGCCGACAGGCACCTGGCTCGATCGCCAGGCTGTGTTGGAAGTCGTCAGCGGGTCCAGCGGCGTGGTGGCGCTGGATGAAGCGTACGTCGACTTTGCACCGGAGGAGCGCACCGATCTCATCCGAGAAGGGCGCGAGAACCTGCTGGCCATCCGCACCTTTTCCAAGTCGTACGCGCTGGCCGGGATGCGGCTCGGCTACGCGCTGGGCACGCCGGAGCTCATCGCCGCGCTGGACCTGGTCAAGGACTCCTACAACGTGAACCGACTGGGAGCTGTGGCGGCGGTCGCAGCGATCGAAGACGGTGAGTACCACGACGCTCTTGTCGAGTTCGTGCTGCAGCAGCGGAAAGCGTTGACAGCTGGTCTGCGAGCGAGAGGTTTCGAGGTGCTGCCATCGGCCGCAAACTTCGTCTTCTGCCGGCCGCCGGCTTCGCATCGGGCAGCTGATGTGGCCGCTGCGCTGTCCGAGCGACAGGTGCTGGTCCGGCATTACCAGCAGGAGCCGGTGTCCGGCTGGCTGCGCATCACAGTCGGCACCAGCGAGCAGCACGAGGCGCTGCTCAGGACCCTGGAGGAGATAGTCAGATGACGCTCAATCCCACGCGCGATGATGCCTGGGCGCTGGTCCAGGAGAGCACCAAGAGCGAGACGCTCCGCCGCCACATGCTCAGTGTGGAGGCAGCCATGCGCGCCTACGCCGAGCGCTTCGGCGAGGACCCCGAGCGCTGGGGGGTGCTGGGCCTGATCCACGATTGGGACTATGAGTCAGGCCCGACGCCGGAGCAGCACCCCAGCCGCGGCATCGAGCAGCTCCGGGAGAGAGGCTGGCCGGAGGCTCTCCTGCAGGACATCGCCTCTCACGCTGAATATCTCGACGTGGCCCGCGACACGCCCGCGCGCAAGGCGCTCTACGCGGTCGACGAGATGTGCGGCTTCATCATCGCCTGCGCCCTGGTCAAACCGGACCGCTCCCTCTCGGCGGTCGAACCCCGCTCGGTGCGCAAGAAGATGAAGGACAAGGCGTTTGCCCGCGGGGTTCACAGGGAGCAATTGGTGGCGGGCGCGGAGAGCTTGGGCGTGGACTTCGACCAGCACATCGAGTTCGTGCGGGACGCGCTGGTGCCGATAGCTGAGCAGCTGGGCTTGCAGAAGTGAGCCAGGGTCAGCGGGTGTTGGTGACGCACCGGGTGCTGGACCCGGCGCCGGCGCTGCTGGCCGACGCCGCCCAAGTGGTGCAGTATGAGGGCGATCTCTCGGCCGAGTCGATCGCGGCGGCCGCGGCCGGCTGCGCCGGGATTCTGAGCCAGTCGATCGATCCCGTCGATGAGCGCGTCCTGAGCACGCAGGGCCTGCGAGCGGTGAGCAACGTGGCAGTCGGCTATGACAACATCGATGTCGAGGCGGCCACGCGCCACGGCGTGCTGGTGACCAACACACCGGGCGTGCTGGACG
>JALZAW010000468.1 GCA_030948155.1 Candidatus Dormiibacterota bacterium
AGCCCCCGGCCCTGCCAGCCCGATGGTCGCGGCGGCAGTGCCCAGCAGCAGGGCGAACTCGAAGCCACCCTGCCCGTAGAAGCCGACCTTCCAGTGCGCCGTGCGAACAGCCACCGCCATGTTGACGACCACGGCGGCCGAGGCCAGCCCCGTGAACGCGCCCAGGATGAGCAGCAGTCCTCCCCCGAACTCCGTCAGGCCGGACGCATACGCGGCCAGCTCGGGTTGCGGTACTTCCATGCGGCGCAGCGCCTGAGCGAATCCTTCCGGGCCGCTCCTCTCCACGGCGGCGGGGAAATTCGACCCCATCAGCCTGGTCAGCGGTTCCGGCGGTTTCCGGCCCGGGCCTCCGAACAATTTGGGGTAGCCATGTGCCATCAGGGTGCCGCCGGCAACCAGCCGCAAGAGCAGAAGGGCGACGCTCATCATGCTTCAGACAATCTACGACTCTCGCCGACCAGCGATCGCTTGTCACCGATGACCTGGACCGTATATCCTCCCGCGCAGTAGAAGGAAGGGACGCGCCGTGCCGGCGCGGACCGTAAACGGTCCTTTGCGGAGAGGGGGAGATCGATGGTCTCAGTTGCCGTATACCGGCGTGCGTTCGCGCTGTTGCTGGCGGGATTCCTGGCGCTGCTAGCGGTGACCTTACAGGCCGGCCCAGCCCGCGCCGCAGTGCACGGAAAGGTGCAGCCCTTCGTGGTCAACCACAAAGACCTGGGCAGCCTGCAGTTCCCGCCTGACACCAACTACTGCGTGAGCGTCCTGCACCGTCTCTGCTATCAACCCGCGCAGATTCAGAAGGCCTACAACCTGGCACCTCTCCACGCCCAGGGCTACGACGGACGGGGCCGAACCATCGTGATCGTGGACTCCTTCGGTTCGCCGACGATCCAGCATGACCTCCAGGTGTTCGACCAGACGTTCAACCTGTCCCGACCCGCCGTCGCTCAAGGTGATCTCCCCGGCCGGCGCCCCACCGCCCTTCGATCCGAACAACGCAGACATGGTCGGTTGGGCACGCGAGACGACGCTGGACGTGGAGTGGTCGCACGTGATCGCGCCCGGCGCCAACATCCTCCTGGTGTCGACCCCGGTCTCCGAGACGGAGGGCGTCCAGGGCTTCCCGGAAATCGTCTTCTCGGAGAACTACGTCATCAACCACAACCTCGGCGACGTGATCTCTCAGAGCTTCGGCGCCACCGAGAACACCTTCCCGGACAAGCAGTCGATCCTCAACCTGCGCAGCGCGTTCGTCAACGCGCTCTTCCACCGCGTCACGGTGCTGGGCTCCTCGGGCGACCAGGGCTCGACCGACCTGCTCCCCGACACCAGCTGCTGCTATCCCTTCCCGGTCAACAGCTGGCCGTCCAGCGACCCGCTCGTCACCTCCGTCGGCGGCACGCAGCTGCATCTCGACGCGCAGGGCAATCGGACGGCGCCGGACAACGTCTGGGACGACCCCAGCAGCGTCTTCATCCCCAACGACCCGACCACCTACGCGGCGACCGGTGGCGGACGCTCGCACGTCTTCAAGCGGCCGCTGTTCCAGATCGGCGTCCAGAACGTCGTGGGCGGCGCCCGGGGGACGCCGGACATCAGCATGAGCGGCGCCTGCAACGGAGCCGTCGACTACTACTACACCTTCGTCAACAGCGCCAGCCCCTGGCACCTGGTCTGCGGAACCAGTGAGTCGAGCCCGCTCTTCGCCGGGATCGTCGCCATCGCCGACCAGATCGCCGGCAAGCGCCTGGGCTGGCTCAATCCTGAGCTGTACCTGCTCGGCCAGCTCCACACCTACGGCCTGGGCGGCGCAGGAATCAAGGACGTCACCATAGGTGACAACCACTTCACGTTCCTGGACGCCAGCAACAACCTGATCACGGTTCCGGGCTTCCCGGCCACGCCCGGCTACGACATGGCGAGCGGCTGGGGCTCCATGGATGCCAACCGGTTCTGCCGCGACCTGGCGGCCGGCGGCTTCTCCGAACACGACTCCGAAGCGAAGGACGCGGCCGCCGCCCGCTGAGAAGAAGCGGCTGACCAGTAGAACCTCAGGGGGGCGGCGCCCGATGGCTGCCGCCCCCTCGCTTGAGCGCTCACGGGCGGTCCAACCTGCGGACCATGCCGAACTCCCAGCGCGTGGGGTCTTCGGGAAGCACCGGCTGACGCTGCCCGGTCGCCACGAAGCCGTGGCGGAGATACAGCCGCTCAGCCCGGCGGTTGCCGTCGGCGACCCAGAGCCGGACCTCCCCGAGGCCCTGGCCGGCAGCCCAACTCAGTACCTCCCGCACCAGCAGGTCCGCCAGCCCGCTTCCCCGCCAGCCGGGGTCGACCCACATCGAGATCAGGTCCGCCGAGTCGCCGTCGGGCGATGCGATGCCGGCTGCCGTTCCCACCGGCCTGCCGTCGACGCCGACCACGAACTGGGCCCGGCGAGCCAGCCGCTGCCTCCAGTCGCTTTCCGACAGCAACTGCTCGCTTGCCACCGTCGAGCCGAAGGCATAGGGAGCTTCCGCCAGGGCGGCGAGGCGGAGCTCCTTGAGCTTCCGCCAGTCGTCCGGCGTCAACAACACGACTTCGGTGACGTCCATTTGCGCACATGCTGATCTCACTGAGGCCCCCCGATGCGCCCCCGTCGAGAGGGCACATCAGTGCCGGGCAGCCAGTGGCTCGGCCGAACGACCTGCTGTCGCACAAACAGCGACCGGACCGGCGGCGACCGGTCCTGGACTCAGGTTTTGTTCAGACCTCGATCAGACCGAGTCGGATGGCCCAGACGACCGCCTGGGCT
>JALZAW010000062.1 GCA_030948155.1 Candidatus Dormiibacterota bacterium
TCGAATACATGCCGACCGACTTCTCGTCCGAAAATGTATGGATCTGGCCGGGATCGGTCCCATTCTTGGTCGGAACCGGTACCACACCCCAGTTCACCTTACCGGTGTATTGAGCGATAGCCCAGGGCCCGACGATTGCCATGGCGGCCTGCCCCGTGGCAAAGGCGTCCCCCTGGGCGGCCTCCTTCGGTGCAAGATTTCCGGCGTAAATCTGGCGCCAGAAGTTGGCGACGGCGAGGCCGTCGGACGAATCGAACTGCGGTTGCTTGTTCTCGACCAGCTGCTTGCCTTTCGTCTGCGCTATGAAGAGAGGATAGAAGTCGAACCACGGCTGGTAGAACTCGGAGCTCGGAGCCGGCCAGATCGCGGCCCTGACGCCTCCCTTTGCGACCACTGTCTGGGATGTGCTCAGGAACTGATCGTAGGTTTTGAGCGGTGGGTTGCCAATGTCGACTCCGGCTCTCTGGAAGACATCTTTGTTGTAGAAGATCATCACCGGATTGGTCTTCCAGGGCATCTGGTAGTACTTGCCGTTTGGCGATTTGTACTGCCCGGCCCGGCTGCCGGTGCGGGAATCGATATAGGAATTGGCGCCCGAGAAGTCGCTCAGCGGGACCAGGCCGCCCTGCTTTTGGAATTGCGGCACCGAGGCAGGGGCGGTGTTGAAGATCAGGCAGGGCGTGGTACCCGCCGTGATCCCAGCTCCGATCACCTCTTCCGAACTCTTACCAGCTGGGATCTGCTGTCCGGTCACCTTGTCTTGGGGATGGTCCTTGTTCCAGGCGGCAACCATCGCCTCCCCCCATTTCACCTCCTCCGGGTTGTTGGAGTACCAGATCTGAATCGGACCCTTCACGCCAGCTGCCTGGGAGCTGGTTTGGCTGCTCTCCCCACACCCTGCCAGCGCTAGCATCAACACGAGTCCGCCGCCCACCGAAGCCCAACGGATGCCTCTCATCTCACAACCTCCCGCTTACTCACCGGTGGGAGCCGATCCGCCCCGGTGGGGCAATTAATATACGTCCGCCGAACTGTTGCCGGTGGGGCTTGCCTGGCTTCCACGTGCTGCGCCGGTCGCCGCTTGGACACAAGGGGGAATCCAGGGACGCTGATTCCGCGGTCACAGACCTTACCGAAACGATCGATCCCAAGGATTTCCATGTGCGTACTTTCCCAGGCCGCATGGTTGGACGTTTCCGTCATATATACCTGGCGCGTCCGGTCACTGTGAGCCCAAGCTGAAGCCTTGGTCCCGAACATGGGCCTGGCGCTGGCGAGCAATCACGGTGGCGACTGAGCGTTCCGGCAGCCCTCCGGGCGGTAGCGACCGACTGTGAAGTGCCGTGCCTCGCAGAGTCGGGCAGCTGTCGCCCGAACCGCTAGCCTGAGCTTGGTGCGGTTGCGCGATTGAGCAAACGAGCCAGCGGGTGGCGCGTCTGGACCGCCCTGCTGATCGTCTACATCCTCTGGGGCTCCACCTACTTCGGGATCCGAGTGATGGTCGAAACGATGCCGCCGCTGCTCGCATCCGGCCTCCGGTTCGGATCAGCCGCCTTGATTCTGAGCCTGATCGCCGGCCTCAGAGGGGAGTGGCGAACAGGCTTGAGCCGGGGCCAGATCCTGAGCTGCGCCCTCATCGGCACAGCTCTGTTTGCCGGCGGCAACGGCCTGGTCGCCCTCTCGGAACGGCGGATCCCCAGCGGCGTGGCGTCCCTCGTCATCGCCTGCTCTCCTCTGCTGGTGGCATTGATGGGGCTTGTCGCTTTCCGTACGCCGGTCGGCATCTGGCAGGCAGCAGGTATGGCTCTCGGCTTTGGCGGCTTGTTCATCCTCGGCCGCCCCGGAGGAGGCGCTCACCTCGATCCGATCGGCCTCCTCGAGGTGCTCTGCGCCGCCACCTGCTGGTCCCTCGGCTCGGTCATCGCCAGCCGCGCACACTTGCCGGGCACTCCACTTGCCGCAGCGAGTCTTCAGCAGGCGTTCGGGGCACTCTCTTTGCTGCTGCTCGGCCTGACCAGCGGCGAGCTGAGTGGCTTCCAGCCCGGGCACGTGTCCGGGCGCTCACTGCTCGCCTTCGCCTACCTGATCACCTTCGGCTCCCTCGTCGCCTTCACCGCCTATTCCTGGCTGGTGAGGACGGCGCCCCTCTCGCTCGTTTTCACGTATGTGTACGTCAACCCAGTTGTCGCGGTGGGCCTGGGCGCGCTGTTCATCGGTGAGCGCCTGACCCCCACCATCCTGATCGGTGGCGCCGTCATCCTCGCCGGGGTGGCGATCATCGTCAGCGGACAGGCGCTGGCTCACCGACGCACCGGCCCCGCCCGCACCCGGGTTGAGGCAAACTCAGAGCCGTGAGCGCGCCTGGCATCTTCCAGACCCCAGACCCCTACAACGAGCCCATCCGCTCCTACGCTCCCGGCAGCCCGGAGCGGACCTCCCTGCAGGCGAAGCTGAAGGAGCTCTCCAGCCGAAAGACTGAGATGCCGCTCATCATCGGCGGCAGGGACGTCAACACCGGCCGCACCTTCGAGGCGCGAATGCCGCACCGGCGCAGCCACGTGCTGGGCACTGTGCAGCGGGCTGCCGGGGCCGAGATGGAGCAAGCCATCGCGGCTGCCGGCAAGGCTTGGCCGGAATGGTCTCGCCTGGCTTGGACGGAGAGGGCGGCGATCTTTCTCCGCGCGGCCGAACTGTTGGCCGGCCCCTGGCGCGATCTCATCAACGCCTCCACCATGCTGGGGCAGTCCAAAACCGCGCACCAGGCCGAGATAGACGCCGCCTGCGAGCTCTGCGATTTTCTGCGCTTCAACGTGGCCTTCGTGGAGCGCATCTACGGAGAGCAGCCGGAGTCCTCGCCAGGCGTCTGGAACCGCCTGGAATACCGTCCCCTGGAGGGGTTCACGCTGGCGGTCACGCCTTTCAACTTCACCTCGATCGCCGGCAACCTGCCGACGGCGCCGGCGCTCATGGGTGGGACCGTGATCTGGAAGCCCTCCGAGTCGGCGGCGCTCTCCAACCACTTCCTGATGCGGCTCTGGCAGGCTGCCGGGCTGCCAGACGGCGTGATCAACCTCGTCCATGGGCCAGGTGCCGAGCTGGTCCCGGTCGCATTGAAGAGCCCGGAGCTGGCGGGCATCCACTTCACAGGCTCGACGGCCGTCTTTCGCGACATCTGGCGCCGCACGGCAGAGAATCTGGACTCCTACCGCAATTACCCGCGTTTGGTAGGTGAGACCGGCGGCAAGGACTTCATAGTCGCCCACCCCTCGGCGGCACCGGAGGCGGTGGCCACCGCGATCCTGCGCGGCTCCTTCGAATACCAGGGCCAGAAGTGCTCAGCCGCCTCCCGCGTCTTCGTGCCGCAGAGCCTCTGGCAGGCCATTCGCGAGCAGCTGGCCGATGAGGTGGCCTCGATTCCGGTCGGTGATGTGTCCGACTTCCGCAACTTCATGGGCGCAGTCATCAACGAGGCCTCGTTCGAGCGTCAGAAGGGAGCCATCGCGGAGGCTCGCCACAAGAGCGGACACGAGGTGCTGGTCGGCGGCAAGGTGGACGACAGTGATGGCTGGTTCGTCTCCCCGACCGTGGTGGTGACGGAGGACACCGGCTCCCGCCTGCTCCGCGACGAGCTCTTCGGCCCTGTCGTGACTGTGAACGTCTTTCCGGACGGGCGGTACGCGGAGACTCTTGACTTCATCGAGAGCTCAGCGCCGTACGGGCTCACTGGCGCAGTCTTTGCCCAGGACCGGAAAGCGGTTGAGTTGGCCCAAGACCGCCTGCTCTATGCAGCTGGCAACTTCTACGTCAACGACAAGCCGACAGGAGCAGTGGTGGGGCAGCAGCCATTCGGCGGAAGTCGCGCCTCGGGCACGAACGACAAGGCAGGCTCGATGTGGAACCTGACCCGTTGGGTCACGCCGCGGACTGTGAAGGAGACGTTCGTGCCCGCCTCGAACTACAGGTATCCGTACATGGACACCGACGAGGAAAGGGCCTGAGGCCGGCCGAGCTCGCCTTCAAGGCGTGCCTGAACGGCGGCCGTTCGACGGCCGAGCACCCGGCGGTGCCGCTGACACCTGACGCGATCGCCCGCGATAGCCGGGAGTGCCAGCAGGCCGGGTGCTTCGCCGTGCATGTCCATCCGCGCGACTCCCAGGGACAGGAAACCCTGCTGGCTGACGCCTGCGAGGCAGTCGTGCGAACCGTGCGCGCATCCTGTCCTGGCCTGCTGCTGGGCTTCAGCAGCCGGGCGGGCATCGAACCCGACTGGGAGCGGAGGCTGGACCTGATCCGAAGCTGGCGGGTCCACCCGGACTTCATTTCGGTCAACTTCTGGGAGCCCCGCCCGCTGGACTTGAGCCGCGCGCTGAGCGAGCTGGGGATCGGAGTCGAGGCAGGGCTGTCCGGTCCGGCCGACGCCGAGGTCCTGCTGGGTTCCGGCTTGCAGCCCCGGCATGTTCTGGTCGAGATCTCGGAGCCCTTACCGAATGCCGCCGTTGAGCTGGCCGCCGCCACCGACCAATTGCTGGACAAGGGGCGTTTGTCCTGCCAGCGCTTCCACCACGGCTATGACCTGACCACGTGGCGGGTCATCGCGGCAGCTGTCGAACGGGGGCACAGCTTCCGGGTCGGGCTGGAGGACACCCTGCTGCTGCCCGACGGCCGGCCCGCGCGCGACAACCTGGAACTGATCCAGGCGGCTCTTAGCCTGCTAGAGCGAGCGGTCTGACGTGTCCGGTCCCCGAGTAGTCGAAACGTTCCTATGACTTCCTCGGCATCTCAGGATCTCGGGGACCGGACGGTCTAACGTTCTGGCCTCAGCCGGGCGTCGACCCTAAGTGCTGGCCTTGAAGACGATTCCGAGCAGGAAGGTCGCGCCGCCCACTATCACACCCGCCAGCGTCATCTCAAGTCCTGAGCTCCACCAGCTGCGGAGCGTAAAGAGCGACTTGGCCGCACCGACCAAGAAGTGCGCCACCAGCGAGACGCTGGCTGCCCAAACCACACCTGTCGTGCCGCCGACGAAAAAGAAGGGGATGACCGGGATGATCGCGCCCACCGCCGTGCTCACGAATCCCGCGAGGCCCGCGGTCCAGGGGTTGCCACCGGCGTCCAGACCGCCGAACTCCTCGGCCGCCAGCGTCTGCAGCATCGCCTCAGGATTGCGGGCAAGCTTCTCCACCAGCTCGTCAGCATCCTTCCTGTCCAGCCCCTTCAGCTGGTAGAAGAGCGAGAGCTCCTCCTTCTCCTCGGCCGGGTGTTCCTCCAGTTCGCGGCGCTCATGGGCAAGGTTGGCAGCCGCCACCTCGCTCGTGGAGCGGGCGGCCAGCCAGGCGCCAACCCCCATCGAGAGGGCTGAGGCACTGGCGCCGGCGAGGCCGGCGGTGAGGACGAACCGGTCCTGGGCGTTGGTAGCGCCACTGACGCCCGCCACGATTCCGAAGACTGCTGCCAGTCCGTCGTTAGCCCCGTAGATGGCGTCGGAGATCCAACCCGATCCCGTGCGATGCCAGCGCTCCCGGCCCAGGATCCTATCGAGGCGGCCTTGCGGCCCGGGGGCAGCGAGAGGCTGGGCGTCGGGAACCGGGCCCTCCAGCATGGCTCCCACCTCCTTGGAGTGGGCTGCCTCATCGGCCCGAATGCCCCGGAGAACCGCGTCCGTTTCGGGATCTCCGGTCGAGGACCCGTAGACGCCGAGCACCTCGTCGTCCTCCGCCGCCTCCCGCGCCCGCAGCAGCTTGTCCTGCGGCGCCAGGCGGGCCTGCAGCTTGAGCCAGGGCGAGATGCGAACCGACTTGGGATCGGGCAGAGGCTCCCCCAGCTCGCCGAGCCTGGCCTCCAGGCGCAACCGATGCTGCATCTCGCCGTCGGCGATCTGGCGCAGAATCAGCTGCCGGCGCTTGTCCGACTCGCGGCGCGCCAGCACGTCGTAGACAAAGCGAGCCTCGATCTCGCCGCGCCAGGCCTTGAGCAGCCGAGCGACGGGCTCTCTGGTATCAGCATCGTCGCGCTTGGTCGCGTTGCTTGACATTGCTCAATTATACAGTCGGATTAGGCATGCCTAAAAGCTGGTCTAGGATAAGCCTGTGCTAACATCGCAGCATGTCTAAGCTAACAGCGCTGGCGCGCCATACCTCCAGCGCTCAGGAGGACTATTTGAAGGCGCTCTACGGGCTGGGGGCGGTCGAGGATGCGGTACCACCATCGCGGCTGGCGCGCGAATTGGAGGTGAGCCCTGCCTCGGTAACCGACATGCTCGCCAAGCTGGCGGTGCTCGGGCTCGTCGCTCATGACCGCGCCCACGGAGCCCGGCTCACTCCCGCCGGCCGGGCCGTCGCGCTCGAGATGGTTAGACACCACCGCCTGCTCGAGGCATACCTCGTTCAGGCTCTCGGCTACCGCTGGGACGAGGTGCATGTCGAGGCGGACCGGCTCGAGCACTGCATCTCGGAGGTTCTGGAACAGCGCATGTTTCAGGCGCTCGGCGGCCCCAGCTTCGATCCTCACGGCGACCCCATCCCCAGCGCTAGAGGGTCGCTGCCTCGCGAACATGACCGCTGCCTGCTGGCCTGCAAGACTGGCGAACGGGTGCGCCTGACCCGGGTTTCCGACCGGGAGCCGGACAAGCTGCGCGCCCTGCGAGCCCTGGGTTTGGAGCTCGGCACGTCCTTTGAAGTGGTCGATGAGAGCCGATGGGAGGGCCCGCTCGAGCTGCGGCTGCGAGGGCGGTCGGTCCAGGTGCCCCTGGGACTCGCCCGGATCGCTTTTGTCCACTGAGGCAGAGCCGGTCCTCGCCGGGGCCGGCTCCCTCAGTCCGGAGGATCTCCAGCGCTCCCACGACCGCCTGCGGGTGCTGGCAGCTCGCCACCGGGGCCGCCGCCTGCCTCTGCTCTGGCTGCTCGCCGGTCCTGGGCTGCTCGTCATGCTGGGCGAGAACGACGGTCCCAGCATGCTTTCGTACGCAGCGTCGGGCGCCACCTACGGCGTCGGCTTCTTCCTGCCCTTCATTGGCGTGACGTTCCTAAGCGCGATAGTCGTTCAGGAGATGGCCATGCGGGTGGGAGCCGTCACCCACCGCGGATACGGGGAGCTGGTCTTCCAGCGCTTCGGCCGCTTCTGGGGTTGGTTATCGGCGGTGGACCTACTTGTCACCAACTTCGTGACGCTGATCACCGAGTTCATAGCTATACGGGTGGGCTCCAGTTTCTTCGGCGTGCCGGCCTGGCTATCGATCCTCGCCGGGTTGCTGCTGGTGGCCCTCAGCTTGGCCGGCGGCCGCTACTGGCGCTGGGAACGCGCGGCTCTGGGTCTGGCCGCCTTCAACCTGCTCTTCCTGCTGGCGGCGGTCCTCTCCAAACCGGATCCCGGCGCGATCACTATCGCTTTCGCCACCTGGCAGCCGCTGCCCTCCGGTTCGCTCCAAACCTTTCTGCTCCTGGTCGCTTCCAACGTTGGAGCAACTGTGACCCCCTGGATGCTCTTCTTCCAGCAGAGCGCTGTGGTCGACAAGGGCCTCACTCCGCGCGATATCGGCCAGGGTCGCCTGGATACAGTGCTCGGTGGGCTGCTGGCCTGCGCCACCGGTTGCGGAGCCCTGGTCGTGGCGGCGGCCCTCTTCTCGCATCACATTCCCGCCACGACTGTGCAAGGCGGAGCCGGGTTCGCCGAAGCTCTACGCCCTGTCAGCGGCTACCCGGTTGCCGCCCTCTTTTCGCTCGGCCTGGTGGAAGCCGGGGCGCTGGCGATTCTCACGATCTCCGCCAGCACCGCTTACGCCGTCGGCGAGGTGATGTCGGGTCCCCACAGCTTCAATCGACGGCTCCGGGAGGCTCCGTCGTTCTACAGCTTCAACCTCGGTCTGGCGATCCTGGCGGCAGCTGTGGTGCTGATCCCCGGGGCGCCGTTGCTGGCCATAACGCTGAACGCAAACCTGCTGGCCACTGTTCTGATGCCGGCGGCGCTGGTGTTCCTGCTGGTGCTGGCAAACGACAGGGAGATCATGGGTTCCCGGGTCAACCCCCGCCTGCTCAACTGGGCAGCCACCGGGGTGGCCCTGCTGGTCGCACTGGCCGGGACGTCCTACGCGGTCGTGGCCTTCGTCAACGCGGTCACCGGGCGGCCGGGCTGAGCTGATGGCGCATCCAGGGTTCACGCCCGAACACCTCCGTCACCTTTACGAAGGTGAGCCTGACGACGACCTGATCCAGGGCTTAGAACCTGACCAGCTGGTGGTCGAGATGGACCGTCACCTGCCGCAGCGGCACTTCTCAGCGGCTGCCCAAACCGGATTCTGGACGCTTCGCATCCTGGTCCTGCTGGTCAGCGCCGCGGTCGTCTACGTTTTCGTGAGCGGTTTGCTGCGCACCACCTACTAGCGGTGGGTGGGCACCACTGTCAGGCGCAGGGAGACTTCTTCCCTCACCACCAACAACTCGAGCGCCCGAGTTGAGCTATCGCCGATCATCCTGTCCTGCAGGTCCGCGGTGCGGCCAACGGGTCGGCCACCGGCGGCGACAATCAGATCCCCCGGCCGGACCCCGGCCTTGGCGGCGGGACTCTCCGCCACCACCTCCATCACCCCCACCGCCGCCTTGCGGCCCAGGCTGGCAGCCCACTCGGGAGGTAGGGGCTGGGTCACCCCCGCCACGCCCAGATAGCCGCGCTGCACCCTGCCCAGCCGGTGGAGCGATTCCAGGATGCGGCGAGTGGTCGCGTTCAGCGGCACCGCAAGCCCCAGACCGGCGCCCGCCACCGCCGTGTTGATGCCGATCAGTCTGGCGTGGCTGTCGGCGAGCGCGCCACCAGAGTTGCCCGGGTTGAGGGCGGCGTCAGTCTGGATCACGTTCTCGACCACCCGCTGCTCGGTCCCCTGCCGAGTGGGTAGCGACCTGCCCAGACCGCTGACCACACCTGCCGTCACCGAGCCGGCGTAACCGAGCGGATTGCCGACGGCGACGACAAGCTGGCCGATCCGGAGCCGATCCGCATCGGCCACCGCGGCGGGCCGCAGGTCGCCTCCGCCGGCTCGGATGAGCGCCAAATCCGAGAGCGGATCCTTGCCCACGAGCTCGAGCTCGTGCTCGCTGCCGTCGGCGAAACGCGCTTCGCCGCCCGTCATGCTTTCCACCACGTGGGCGGAGGTGACCAGGATGCCGTCGGAGCTGAGGGCGACCGCTGAGCCGGCGCCCTCCTGACTCCAGCGCCCGTTGCTGCGCCGTACCCGAAGGCTGGCCACGCTGGGCAGCAGCCGCTCAGCCACTGCTGTGACAGTCGCGGAGTACGCGTCCAGCGGCTCAGCTTCGTCCGCCTGCGGCTCCGCAAACAGCTGCCTCAAGACCATCTCTTCTACTCCTCTGGATTCCTCGCCGCGATTGGCGGCTGGCTATCTTTAGAAGCTCTGCCAGTCGCCCCGGAAGGCCCTTGTCCGGCTCCAGGCGCCCGGACCCGCGAAGCGGCGGCCACGACCCCAGCGGCCGATCATCACCTGCTTCGGCTGCTCCTTGCCCTCGCCTTGACCGGACCTGCGACCCGAGCCGCCAGGCGTGAACCTCAGCTCAGTGCCGCCGCACTTGGCCGCCCAGGTCACAGGAACACCGAAGCGGTGCTCAGCCTCCTGCGCGACGGCTATCCGGTAGCCGCGGGTGTGCTCGCGGAAGCGAGCTATGCGACCTGCCTCGGCGCCAGCCCGCAGCTCGGCGGGACTCCCTTCCGGGATCTCCGGCGCAGCCACCTCGCCCAACACGGTGATCTGCTGGTCATCGGCGCTCACTGTCGGAGCTCCGGCGAACCAGCCTTCGGGCACCCGGCCGGCGAACCAGCCTTTGACTTCGTCCAGTTTCTGTGTTTCCATACTTACAACATTACACCGCGCGGAGAGGCCCGAAACATCCTGCCTGAGCTATCCGGTGCCCGAGCGCCTGGGCGAAGCTGAAGAGGCCGTTCGGATCGCAGGCCGCCTTGACTCGGCGACCGCTTCGGAGTCGGCGGCAGCCGGCGGGGGCTGGTCCGCGGCGATTGCCCGGCGACCGGGCCAGCACAACTCGTCAGCAGCTCACCAGCGGGGGCGTCGAGGCAACGCCACAGCCCGTTGCCCGGAGGAACTGGCGCCGGTTCATTGCGGAGTGAACGCCCCAGCGCAGGGGAGCATTACACGCGGCTCTCGCCCGGCGCTCAGTCCAGCAGCACGCCACTCAGGTGAGTGGCGTCAGCCACTGACTGAACCACATAGCGCCCATCCTTGGCGGCGACGACGCTGACA
>JALZAW010000469.1 GCA_030948155.1 Candidatus Dormiibacterota bacterium
GGTTGAAGGCGACGCCCAGGATGACGTTGGCTGTCTTGCGGCCGATCCCTGGCAGCGTGACCAGGTCCTCCAACCGTGGCGGCACCTCGCCGTCGAAGCGCGCCACCAGATGCTGGGCGCAGGCGATGATCGCGCGTGTCTTGGCCCGGAAGAAACCAGTGGACTTGATGATGACCTCCACCTCAGCCGGGTCGGCCCCGGCGAGAGCAACGGCTGTCGGATAGCGACTGAAGAGCAGCGGCGTCGCGGCATTCACCGCCCGATCCGTGGTCTGAGCCGAGAGAATGGTGGCGATCGTCAGCTCGAATGGATTCCGGAAGTCCAACTCGCAGGCAGCTGGATACATATCAGCCAGGCGCCGCACTGTCAGCTCCGCGCGCCGCCGTGCGCCCAGCGGCGCTCGCAGCGGCGGCCGCCGCCGCTTCTTCCGGGCAATCGCCGCCGGCCGGCGGGGGGTCGGCCTGGACGGGACAGTCGTCAACCGCGGCCCTAGGCGAGGAGCCGTCGAGCCGTGGCGGCGATGCGGCCGCTCTCGGTCCGACCGGCCAGCCGAGCCGTGGCCGCCTTCATGACCGCGCCGAAGTCCTTGACTCCGCTCGGCTTCACCTCTGCGATCACGTGGCGCAGCTCGCTCTCCAGTTCGGCGTCGGAGAGCAACGCCGGCAGGTAGCGCTGCAAAACATGCGCCTGGTCGGTCTCGCGCTGCGCGGATTCCGCCCGACCGTTGGCCGCGTACTGCTGAGCCGCCTCCTCCCGTTTCTTCAGCTCCCTGCGCAGGATCTGAATTACGAGCCCATCGCTGAGGCCCTTGGCGCCAGGCTCCTTGGCGGCTCGGGTGACCTCGCTCTTCAGCAGCGAAAGGGCGTCGAGCGCCGCCTGCTCCTTCGCTTTGCGCGCGCTCATCATGTCAGCTTCAACGCGCTTAAAAAGGGCCGACTCAGCCAACTCGCACACCCCCCAATCGCTCTCTGAACATGGCGAGGAGCGCCTCGCCCGACCAGGGCCGGCCGCCCAGCGCTGCTACTGTCTCCTCGGCCTCCGGCTGACAGCCGCGGGACCATTGCTGGCGCAGCCAGGCCCCAGCCGCAGGCTCTCCCCACCAGCGCTCGCCGAAGCGCTCTCTCAACCGGCTCTCCACGTCCGCCTGAGCCAGCCAGGCGCGCAGGTAGTCGGCAGAGTAGAAAGCGTCGTCGCGGTCGTACTGCCACCAGCGCTCGTCGTAAGCAAATCCTGTCGGACGGCTGGGAAGTTCGCGATAGAGCCGGCGCCCCCGCGCGCGGTCCAGCGGATCGCCGCCGAAGAGCTCCAGCTCGTAGGCCAGCTTGCCTGAGTAGCGGGTGAACATCATCAGATGCACGCCAGTCAGATCGGCGGCGATGGTCTGGGCCTGCGCAGCGGGCACTCCGAGCGCCTCTTCGAGCCAGAGCGGATCCCGGCCGATCCCTTCGATGAGGAACGACCACAGCTCCGGGTAAGCAAAAGACCGGCTCAGGTTGGCAAGCGGCCAGCCGATCCGGGGATCGGTCAGGCCGAAGTGCAGGGCGTGGCCGGCCTCGTGCAGGAAGGCCGCGTAGTCGTGATTGCCACCCGCCGGGCGGACCAGCAGGTGCACCTCCCGCCCCGCCTCAGGCACCGAGACGGAAGCGCGGGGATTCTTGCCCGGGCGATCGCTCAAGTCCAGGTGGATGGTGGGCGATTGGAACAGTTCGAGGCCCAGCCCGCCGAAGGTCGAGCGCATGGCCGGTTCGAAGCGCTCCTTGGTGTAGACGGCGTCGTGCTCGGCCAGGCCGCGAATGAAGGGCTGATGAAATTGCGGCGTGCTGCCGAAGCCGTGCCCGGAGCGCTTCAGGCGTGGCTCGACCCAGCCCTTATAGAGCGGCACCGCCGCTATGCGAACGCGCTCCAGCTCGCTCTGCAGGGAGCTGTAATCCACCTGCTTCAACTCCGACCAGAAGCCGATGTAGGACTCGTGGCCCTGTTCGCGCAGAACTGTCATCACCGTCCGGTTGATCTCCAACGTCAGCTCGTCAGCGTCCTCGATGACGCGGCTCAGGGCTTCGCCGATCAGCTCCCTGCGCTCGGGCTCCGGCTCTACGGCCAGGCGCGCCAGCGCTGTGAAGAACTGCACCTTCTCATCTCCCACCTGTGCTTCGGCGCGGGCATAAAAGCCCAGCAGGCGGTCCTGGGCGGCGGCTGTGCGGCGCTCGATTAGGCCCTGCAGAAGCGCGGCGCGCACCCTCTTCTCCGCCTCGCCCGCTGCGGCATCGACTTCCGCCAGGGCTTCCGGCGAGTAAAGCCAGGCGTAGCGCTCGACTATCGCCGCGGTGTTCTGCTCGGCCTTCAGGCCGGCCCGCACCAGGCGTGATTCGTTGTTCAGCTCGTAGTTGGAGTCGCGCAGCCCGCGCACGATCGTCTCGAAGTCCATGTCCCAATCATCGGACAAAGGGGGGCTGGCTTCTGGATTCTCAGGCGACCTGGTCGAAGCGCTCCAGGATCCCGTAGGTGGTGGTTCGCCTGGCGGGGAGGCGGCCGATGGAGCGGATCGTCGCGCGCATCTGGTCGGGCGTCACCTCCTGGCCGTGGGAGGCGCCGGCCGAGCGCGAGATCGACTCGTTCATCAGCGTGCCGCCCAGGTCGTTGGCGCCTGCCTGCAGGATCTTCCGGCAGCCGTCCAGCCCGCACTTGACCCAGCTCACCTGGATGTTGTCGATGAAGCCGCGCAGTGCCAGCCGGGCTACGGCGTGCATCTTCACCACCTCTTCCCAGGTGGGACCCCGACGGGAGCGT
>JALZAW010000470.1 GCA_030948155.1 Candidatus Dormiibacterota bacterium
CGCCAGACCCTGGCGGCTCGCCGTCTGGCTGGGCCTGCTGCCGCTTACGGCAGTCCTCGCCGCTCGCCGAAGCTGGACTGGGCTGGCGCTCTTCGCGGCGGGCTGGATGGGCCTGGCAGAGCTGGGCCGACGGCGGGACTCAGGCCGCACTGTGTTTCCCGCCTCCAGCTCCTGGCTGGCGCCGGCCTGGGTGCTGGAGCGCGCGGTCTGCAGCTGGTTGGCGGTCGGCTCGAGGCTCTGGCTGGGCGGGGTGCGTTACCGCGGCGGTCTGCTGAGGCGGGCAGCCAGCTCTCCGGCAGCTCTCCGGCGCCGTCAGCTGACCCGAGAAACGCAGCGATGATCGACGAGAAGACACCTGCCCCTGAATTGGACGCCGAACCTGCCACCGAGCCGCTGGCGGCATCGTGTTCAGGCCAGAGCTCGACCTGAGCATCGGCCTCACGGCCTGCTCGGCCGAGATGTCCAACAACTACGCCTTCACGCCGATCGACCACGAGGTCTTCACTTGAGCTCCCACGAGGCCGACGCCGGTCAGGTGCTGACCGGTGAGTTCTGGCTCGACGCCCACTTTGGCGCCTGCCGGCCTGAGTACGAGTCCATGCTTCGAACCGCCGGCATTCGGAAGGGAGATCGCGTGCTTGACGCCGGCTGCGGCTCCGGGAGCTTCCTGCCGCTGCTGAGCGAACTGGTCGGCGATAGTGGCGGGCTCGAGGCCGTCGACCAAGCCACCGCCAACGTCGCGGCGGCCCGGAAGGCTGGGTTCGCAGTGCGCAGAGGATCGGTGCTGGACCTGCCCTATCCCGAGTCCAGCTTTGATGTTGTGTGGTGCGCCAACGTCGGGCAGTACCTGAGCGACGAGGAGTTGGCGCGCGCCCTCCTCGAGTTCAAGCGGGTGGTGAAGCCCGGCGGCCTGGTTGCGGTGAAGGATGTTGACATGCTCCTGATGCGCGTCCACCCGGGCGATCGGTTTCTCCTCGCCCGGCTGGCGCAGGTCTGCGCCGAATCGCCCAGCGCCAGCATCCAGTCCCGCGGCTCAGTCAGGGGTCGTGAGCTGCGGCGCTGGTTGGAGCACGCAGGCCTTCGGTCGGTCTGGCAGAAAAGCGAACTGATTGAGCGCTGGGCGCCATTCAGCGAGCGGGAGCGCGCGTTCTTCGCTGAATGGCTTTCCTTCCTGGCCGAGGTCGCCTCGCGCCAGACGCTGTCGGCCCCGGATCTGAACGCGTGGTCGCACTTCCGAGACCCTGGCGACCGGGCCAATGCCCTGAACGACCCCGATTGCTACGTATGTGAGGGTCAGGTGCTGGCTCTGGGCCGCAAACCCGCCGCTGATTGAATTTCTTGGCTCACGCCGGTCACTTAGCGGAGCCAGCTGGCTGCGCCCCTTGCACCGCCGGGCCGGCTTGGTGCTAAATAGCAGCTACACGAAATTCTTAGGAGGGGCAAGGCATGGCGGAGAGGAGAGGCGGCGGCAGAGCGCCCGGCGGCGACCTAGAAGCGGTCCCGGCCGACACCCGCGGCTGGGAAGGTATTGAGGACACTTCGGAGTTCAGAGAGCTGGTGGCCGCAAGGGTGCGGTTCGTCCTTCCGGCGACCATCTTCTTCCTGATTTATTACTTCGCCCTGCCGGTTTTGAACGGCGTCGCCACCGACTTCATGAAGACCAAGGTGATAGGCAGCGTGAACATCGCCTACCTCTTTGCGCTGTCCCAGTTCTTCATGGCCTGGATCCTTGCCTTCATCTACATCCGCAAGGCGCGTGTATTCGACAGGCTCTCGCAGGCTGTCGTGGCCCGGGCCCGACGCGGCCGCTAGGTGCTGAGATGAACCTGACCTTCTCGCTCTTCCTGCTGATCATCTTCCTGACGCTGGGCATCACCGGGTGGGCCGCGCGCCGGACCCGGACCACTGTTGACTTCTGGGCGGCCGGGCGCACCATAAAGGGCTGGCAGAACGGCCTGGCGATCGCGGGCGACTACATGAGCGCCGCCTCGCTGCTCGGCATTGCGGGTCTCATCGCCTTCAACGGGTACGACGGCTTCATGTACTCGGTGGGCTGGCTCGTGGCCTACCTGATAGTCCTCTTCGTGATCGCCGAGCCGATGCGCAACACCGGCCGATTCACCATGGCGGACGTACTCGCTTTCCGCATGCAGCCAGTCCCCGTGCGCTCGGCCGCCGCGATCTCAACGCTGGCGGTGAGCGCCAGCTACATGATGGCCCAGATGATCGGCGCCGGCAGCCTCATCAAGATCCTGCTGCCGACGCTGGATCAGACCCTGAAGCCGTTCTTCAACTGGGAGCTGCTGGGCACGAGGCTCGACCCCTCAGTGACGGTGGTGGGGCTGCTGATGATGGTCTACGTCATCGCCGGCGGCATGGTCGCCACCACTTGGGTGCAGATCGTCAAAGCAGTTCTTCTGATGGTGGGCGCGATAGTGCTCAGCTTCCTGGTGTTCCTCCACTTCGGTTTCAACTTCGGCTCCTTCTTCGACGCCGTCGCAGGAGTGAAGGACAAGGCGACCGGCTTGCCCTTCACCGATCCGGGCATTCTCTATCCCTATGGCAAGAAGTCGACCTTCGGGATCGACCGGTCGCTGCTCGACAACGTGTCCTTGGGCCTCGCCCTCATCCTGGGCACAGCGGGGCTGCCACACATCCTGATGCGATTCTTCACCGTGCCAGACGCCAGGGCGGCACGGACCTCCGTCGGCTGGGCAATGGGCTTGATCGGCACCTTCTACCTCCTGACGACGTTTCTCGGCTTCGGCGCTGCCACCTTG
>JALZAW010000471.1 GCA_030948155.1 Candidatus Dormiibacterota bacterium
CAAGGTTCTGGACCAGCGCCGCTTTCCGATCAGCCGCCTCAAGGCTCTGGCCAGCGAGCGCTCGGCCGGCCTGGAAGTGCGCTGCGGCGATCACAGGGTCCCGGTTGAACCGCTGGCGGAAGATTCCTTCCGTGGCGTGGACTTGGCGCTGTTCAGCGCGGGTTCCGACATCTCGCTCATGTACGCGCCGACAGCAGTCGAGTCGGGAGCTCTCGTGGTCGACAACAGCTCCGCCTGGCGGCTGCGGGAGAACGTACCGCTGGTGGTGCCCGAGGTGAACGCGGAGGACGTGACGCAGACCGAGGGCATCGTGGCAAACCCGAACTGCTGCGCCATCCCGCTCGCACTGGTGCTGGAGCCGCTGCGGCGCGAAGCTGGGCTGGCCCGGGTCCACGTCTCCACCTACCAGTCAGCTTCTGGCGCCGGCCGGGCACTGGTAACGGAGTTGGCGGACCAGACCCGTGCCATCGCCGAGGGTCGCCAGCCCGCTGCCACCGTCTATCCCCAGCAGCTGGCCTACAACGTGGTGCCGGGCGGCTGGCCAGTCGAGGCCGAGGGCTACAACGAGGAGGAGATGAAGCTGGCGCACGAGACCCGCAAAATCCTGCACCAGCCCAACCTCCCCCTCGCGGCCACCTGCGTCAGGGTCCCGGTTCCGATCGGCCACGCCGAGTCCGTATTCGTGGATACGGAGCGCATGCTGACGGCTGAGGAGGCGCGAACGCTGCTGGGCACGGCGCCCGGCGTGATAGTCGAGGACGACCCCGCCGCCAAGCTCTATCCCACGCCGGCCGGCGTGGCGGGCAAGGACGAGGTCTACGTCGGTCGCATCCGCAACGACCTCTCCGGCAGCCGGGGACTGGCGCTGTGGGTGGTCTCAGACAACCTCCGCAAGGGCGCCGCTTTGAACGCGATCCAGGTGGCCGAGTGCGGCCGCCAGCTGGGAGTGATCTGAGACATGGCTAACCTGGGGAGGCTGCTGACGGCGATGCTGACGCCGTTCCACGAAGACGGCGAAGTCAACTACGAAGCCGCACAAGACCTGGCCCGGCTCGTCGTCGGGGATGGGTCCGACGGCCTGGTGCTGGCCGGGACGACCGGGGAGGCGCCGACCCTCAGCGATGCTGAGAAGCTGCAGCTGATTCGATCTGTGAAGGAGGCAGTACCCACTGCCCAGGTGGTGGCCGGGACCGGGACCAACGACACGCGCCATTCGATCCACCTCTCCGAGCAGGCGATGGCCGCCGGGGCGGACGCCCTGCTGGCAGTCGTGCCCTACTACAACAAGCCGACTCAGGAAGGCATGTTCCAGCACTTCCGGGCGATCGCCGAAGTGGGGCCAGTCATCATGTACAACATCCAGGGCCGGACGGCTGTCAACATGACAGCCGAGACGACGCTTCGCTGCGGCTCTCTGGCGGGCGTCATCGGCGTGAAAGAGGCGAGTGGGAACATCGAGCAGATGACGATGGTCTGCGCCGGAGCCTCGGAGAGCTTTCGGGTCTGGTCGGGCGACGACGGTTTCACGCTGCCGCTGTTGGCGGTGGGCGGCTACGGCGTCATCTCGGTCAGCGGGCACTTGGCCGGCAGCGCCTTCCAGCGAATGATCCTGGCCCATGTTGGAGGGCGTCCCGCTGAGGCGGCGAAGCTGGCTCAGCGGCTGCAGCCACTCATCAACTCCCTCATGACCATCGCCGCCAACCCCATCCCGCTCAAGACGGCCATGAACCAGCTCGGCTTCCCCGCCGGCCCATTCCGGTTGCCTCTGACGCCGCTGGATGCGGCGGCCGCCACCAGAGTGCGCGAGGCGGTGACGCGGGCTGGGGATCTGATCAGCTTTCGCGCTGGCGTCGCCGCCATATCGGGGCTGAGCAGCTGATCGCAGCCGAAGGGCTGGAGGCGCTCCACGCCCAGATTCGGGTCTGTACGCTCTGCGAGCTGCACGCGACGCGAACCAACGCTGTGCCTGGGACGGGACCGGCGCCGGCCGAGATCATGGTGGTGGGGGAGGGACCGGGCTTCAACGAGGACCTGCAGGCCAAGCCCTTCGTGGGCGCCGCTGGCCAGCTGCTGGACAGGCTGCTGGCTCAGATCGGCCTGAACCGCTCGCAGGTCTTCATCACGAACGTCGTCAAGTGCCGCCCGCCCCAGAACCGCGACCCGCTGCCCGTGGAGGCGGAGACCTGCCTGCCCTATCTGCGCAGCCAGTTCAGACTTGTCAGGCCCAAGGCGGTTCTCATCCTCGGCCGGCACGCGCTGCAGCAGATGCTGCCCGGCGTGGGCTCGATCTCACGCGTGCACGGTCAGTTCTTCGAGCGCTCAGGAGTCGGTTTCATGCCCTGCTACCACCCGGCGGCGGCGCTGCACAACGGCTCTCTGCTGGTCGATCTGCAGCGAGATTTCGAGAGGGTGCGCGCCCATCTTGACAGCCTCGCGAGTCGCGCTCGCGAGAACCTGGCCTCGACGCCCTCGGACCATCCCCCGACGCCCAGCCCAGCGCCGCTGCCCCGGCCGAACGGCTCAGCTGAGCCGGCTCAGCTGCGGCTGCTCTAGGCTCTTGCCCGCTCTCAAGTACGTGCCGCTGGGCGGCCTGGGCGAGGTGGGGCTCAACATGTGGGCGCTCGAGTGGCAAAGCGAGATGGTGGTTATCGACGCCGGCCTCATGTTTGGCCAGGACGAGATGCCCGGCGTTGATCTGGTCCTGCCCGACCCGAGCTACCTGCTCCAAGCCGGTCGCAAGGTCCACGGCATCTTTCTGAGCCACGGTCACGAGGACCACA